>JBFHEW010000096.1:0-7742 GCA_041583955.1 Bacteroidia bacterium
ACTGAATGCTGCCATTAAGGAAGACAAGAACAACATCAAATATCTACTGAAGCGTGGCGATGTCAAATACCTTTCAGGCAAATCGATCCTAGCCATCCAAGACTACAACAAGGTCATTCAGCTTGATGCCAACAACAGTGAAGCATATGCATCACGAAGCGCCATTTACATCGAGTTGAAGGACTATAAATCGGCTATTGAAGATTGCCAGAAAGCAATTGAGATAAACCCGAAGAACGAGATGGCCTATGTAAGAATGGGTGATGCCTTGATCCTTCAGGAACCGAAAGATTGGATTGAAGCGATGAAAACATACAACTACGCTATCAATCTCAATCCGAACAATCCGAGCGCACTGCACAACAGAGGCAGGGCAAAGAAAGAACTGAAGGACTACTACGGAGCAATAGACGACTTCAACAAGGCGATTCTCCTCGATGCAGAATATGGCTCTGCATACATGTACCGAGGAATTGCGAAAAGCCTGGTGGGCGATACGCCCGGAGCGTGCATAGATTGGTACTTGGCGGGTGAAATGGGTCAGGCAGAAGCGGCTGACTATATCACAACCAGATGTAAACAATAAGATCGGATGAAATCGGAAGCAGATCTCATAATAGACGGTGATCTTAAATTTGAGAGTAAAGACTTTGAAGGAGCAGTCAAAGACTACTCCAAGGCATTGAAGCTGAATCCGAAGAACGCTGATACATATTACAACCGCGGACTCGCTAATTTCTTTGCGAAGAACATCAGCTTGGCCCACGAGGACTTCAGCCAAGCCATAAACCTTAATCCGAAGCATGAGGATGCCTTGTTCAACAGGGCAAGGTTGGCTGCCATGCTAGGCTCTTTTGAGAAATCACTGGAAGACTACAACAGGGCCATCGAACTCAATGACGAGGACGCAGAACTCTACACAAACCGTGGTGCCGTACGCATGCAGCTCAACGACATCACCGGTGCCGTACAGGATTTCACCCGAGCTGTGAACTTCAATCCTTCTGATGGGAAAGCCTACTACAACAGAGCAATGGCTTACATGAAAGTGCAAAAGATCGATCTGGCAACGAGAGATTTCGCTCTGGCATATGAGCATGGAGTGATGCAAGCGAAGGAGGCACTTGTTTCACTGCAAAACTGAACTCGACCCGTATGAATCGAACCACAACAGCTGTTCTTTTGGTCCTGATGTCGTTGATGCTTGCAACCTTCGCATTCTCTCAAACATCAAAAGATCATTTCATACAAGGCTTGCTTCATACCAACAAGCAGGAAGATGAAAAAGCATTGCCTTTTTTCAATAAGGCGCTGGAATTGAAACCCGATTACTTTGAAGCTTATGTCATGCGAGGCTCCACCTTGATGCGGTTGGGCAATCACATGAGTGCAGTGATCGACTTCGACAAAGCCTTGGAGATAGACCCTACTTTGATCAAGGCCTACAACTACCGAGGGTTCTGCTACCTTGAACTGAAAGATCTGAGAAGGGCTGTGGAAGACTTCAGCAAGGTCATTTCGCTTAAACCGGATTACCCCAATGCATACGAAAGCCGGGCCTGGGCGCGAAGCTTAGGCAACAAGCACAGAGATGCATTGCCAGATTATGACAAAGCAATAGAACTCAATCCGCAGTTTCATGAAGCCTACCATCATCGTGCATGGAGCAAAATCGCTCTTGGCGACACTGCCGGTGGTATTGCAGACCTCACCAGGGCCATTGAACTGAACGAGGATATTCCGGTATATCATGACGACCGCGGATTCATTCACGCTTCTGTAAAAAACCAGAAGGAGGCTTTGAAAGATTACAATCAGGCCATTAAGTTGGATGGGAATTTCGTTTCTGCCCTTGTACATCGCGCACAGCTTAAAATTGAGCTGGGAAAGCCTAAACCTGCCTGCAAAGACCTGGAACTTGCCGCCTCGCTCCATAGCAAAGAAGCAACCGAACTCATGGGCCTACACTGCATCACCGAAGAGAAGGCGAAAGGCGATGAAGAAGAGGCTGCTGACGAGGAAGGAAAGAAGAACGACAAACAGGAACCTAAAGAGGATTCCAAGAAACAAAAGGACGGCAAGTAGCTGTCCGCCCTTCATTTATGGACTCTGATATTCCACTGGCCGAAAAGCTGCGCCCTACAACACTAGATGATTATGTAGGGCAAGAACAATTGGTGGGTACCGGTTCCGTATTACGGAATGCCATTTCATCAGGTCAATTACCATCCATTATCCTTTGGGGGCCACCAGGAACAGGTAAGACCACATTGGCGAACATCATTTCGCTTACCATGAACAGGCCTTTCTTCAACCTGAGCGCCATCAATTCGGGGGTGAAGGACGTGAGAGAAGTGATTGACAAGGCCAAGAACAGAGGCATGTTCAATTCGCAAGGCAAACCGATCCTGTTCATTGATGAGATCCATAGATTCAGCAAATCACAGCAGGATTCGTTACTGGGTGCAGTGGAAAAAGGCATTGTCACGTTGATCGGTGCCACCACGGAAAACCCCTCGTTCGAGGTGATTTCGGCCTTGCTCTCAAGATGTCAAGTGTACATTCTGAAATCACTGGACAGGCAACATCTTGAACAACTTCTGGAGAAAGGACGTGCAGAACTACAGCGTAGCACAGGCAAAAAGATCAGCATTAAGGAATCTGAAGCCATGCTACTGATATCTGGTGGAGATGCGCGCAAGCTTTTGAACAACCTTGAACTTGTGGTCAACGCCCGTTCCACCAAGACCATCTCCATTACCAACGAAATGACGATGGAAGTGCTTCAGAATCCGTTGGTCCTCTACGACAAGAATGGCGAGAATCACTACGATATCATTTCCGCATTCATTAAATCGATACGCGGAAGCGACCCCAATGCGGCCGTGTATTGGCTAGCGCGGATGATTGCCGGTGGCGAAGAACCGAAGTTCATTTCGCGCAGGCTACTCATTCTGGCGTCCGAAGATATCGGAGCTGCCAATCCGACAGCACTTGTCATTGCCAACAATTGCTTTCAGGCAGTGAATGTGATCGGTTATCCCGAGGCGGAGATCATTCTTTCGCAAACCGCGGTCTATCTGGCAAATTCGCCAAAAAGCAATGCCACGTACCTTGCCATAAAGGCGGCAAAACAACTGGTTGCCGAAACCGGTGACCTGCCCGTTCCGCTGCACCTGCGAAATGCTCCTACCAAGCTCATGAAGCAGATCGGCTACGGAGCAGACTATGCCTATGCCCACGACTTCGACAATAACTTCATTGATCAGGATTACCTGCCTGACGCCATCAAGGGGCATCGGTTATATACGCCTCAAAGCAACGCACGCGAAGAAGCAGACCGCAAACGACTTTCAGAACTTTGGAAAAAGAAGTACGGATATTGAGCAATGACCAACCGGATTCCTGTAATCTGCCGGGACACGATTCCAACGACCACACCGCCTTCTTATTTTCCTACTTTAGACAACCCAAAATGAAACAGTTCCGCATTGGATTCTTCTCTGCCCTACTTGTCATTGTTGCCTTGAGCAGCTGCAAGGAAGACCTTGCAAACACGGGTTGGGACGTGGATATCCTTGCACCGGTTCTACGCTCAAGGCTCGACATGAGCAATCTGGTAGCCGACTCATTGATAACAGCAGATGCCAACGGTGCTCTGAGACTACGTGTAGAAACACCATTCATCGACCTTCCACTCGATTCGATCCTGAAGATCCCCGACACGGTGATCACCAAAACCATAGGACTTCCGAACCCATTGAACGGGATAGAACCTGGATTCGTGTTCCCTGGCGCCCTTAGTGATGAAACCACCTACAACCTCGGAGAACTCGCCTTGAAAAAAGTGGTTCTCCGCAGAGGTAAACTCCGGCTACGAATAAAGAGTCTGGTAAAAACAGAGGTTGAATTCCAATACTTCATTCCGCTGGCACGGAAGGATGGTAGCTCATTCTCAACGAATGGCATGGTACCTTCTGCGGTTGGAACCGATACCGCATTTGCTTCTTACGAATATGATATTTCCGGATATGAGATCGACCTGCGTGGATTTGCAGGCACCGGATTCAACACCTTGAGTACCGGATTCACCATCAAGACCTCAGAAACAGGCAATACGGTTTCCATTCCAGCAGGACCATTCATCATACTTGAATACGGTTTTTCAGATATACTTCCCAACTACGGTACAGGATACTTCGGGCAGCAGAGCAGTACCATTGATGAAGAAGCTACCGAGATTGACATCTTGAATCGGATCACAGATGGACAGATGATCCTGGACTCGGTGAAGATAGGCTTGCGCATGACCAACGGGGCCGGAGCTGACGCACGCTTCAAGCTGAGCCGATTGAGCTCCATCAACTCAAGGTTGAACAATACGATAGACCTTAACCATTCTATCGTAGGTAGCGACATCCTACTTGGAAGAGCACAGGACCCAACTGGAAATGCCGCTGACGTGATTGCGTCCGAAGCCTTCTACCATCTGGACAATGGCAATTCGAATGTGAAGCAATTCATAGAGAATCTTCCTGACAAACTGGGGTTCCTGTTCGATTTCGACCTTAACCCTCTTGGCAACGTTTCTTCTGGAAATGACTTCTTCTACTATGACCGACCATTTGAAGCGGTGATGGATATCGATATTCCTCTGAGAGCATCGCTTACCAACCTCACACTGGTTGACACCATTGCATGGAACCTTGCAGGGAATTCTGTTGTGGAATCCATCAATAGCGGGAGCTTTACCCTAATTGCCGTCAACGGCTTTCCCCTCGAGGCAATGGTCGAGCTCATTCTAATGGATACGCTTTATGCACCTCTCGACACGTTGGTTGTTCCTTCTACGATTGCAGCGCCTGCGGTGAATGCTCAGAACCGTGTCATTGCCCCACGCGAAACACGCTTGTTCATTCCTGTTCCGAGCAGGACCAGTAACGTATTGCCGAACACCAGATTCGTCCGTTTCCGGGTACGGTTCAATACAGTGAGCCAACCGGACCTGATACAGTTCTACCAAGAGAACACGATCGACCTGAAACTGATCGGCAACTTTAACATCAACTTCGGAACATCCACGTTTTGAAAAGAATCGCACTCGTAATCCTTTTTGCTACAACCTCTGTTGCCGCGTTGGCCCAGTTTCGGAATACGGTCTATTCTGATTGGACCAGTGGGTACTCGGTAGGGGTTCATTGCCGCTACCAGATTTCTTCCAATGCCATAGGAACAAACCTGCAATTCAATGCTTACCAAGGAAACGCCCTTTCTCGCAAACAACGAGAGGCTGCCAGTAACCGATCTGGTAAGCTGAACCGTGTAGGATTGGACCTGGATTATGGCCTTTATGCAAGACACCTTCCCGACAGCGCCAAAGGCATTGGATGGTTTGTGAGCATTGCAGCCAGAACCCACGGAAACGGGCAATTCCCAAAAGACCTATTTGACCTTGCGATGTTCGGAAACGCCATGTTTGCAGGAAATACGGCCAACCTTTCGAACATCAAAGTATCATTCCTGACCTACAGGCAATACGAAGTCGGCATGCTTAAACAGGTGAAAAGAACCAATGGCACTTGGAATCTGGGACTAGGCGCTTCGCTGCTGATGGGCAACAGAAATCTCGAGCTTTCAATCGATAGAGCAACGCTTTACACACAACCGGAAGGAGAGTATATTGACGGAGCATTTTCGGGCGAAATCCGCTCGGCATCCATAGCAAGTGGACAGTACTTCGATGCTACCGGCCTAGGATTCAGCGCTTCGTTGAATGTGGGATACGAGGGTAAGAAGTTCGGTTTTACCCTTCAGGCCGATGACCTTGGATTTATTTCATGGTCTCAGCATTTGAAACATACAGCGCTCGATTCTACCTTCAGGTTCGAAGGGGTTGAAATGGATCTTTTCGCCTCAGACAATAATCTGTTTTCGGGCATAGACCTCGACACTGTTGTGAGCGGATTTGCAACTGTGAAGGAAGGAACCCGCTACTCGACCATTGTTCCGGGCAGAATGAGGCTGGAAGCCTATTATGCGCTGAATGACAAGGATCTACGTTTATATGCCGGAGTGCAGTACCGCATTGCTCCTGCTTATTTCCCGTACATATTCGTAGGAACAAGTTCGCCACTCCCAAAGGGCTTCTTCATTGATGGCCGTTTCGCCTACGGTGGATTCGGAAGTTGGAATGTGGGGGTTGAGTTGAGAAAGAAGTTTGCTGACGTGGTTGAGGTACGCTTAGGGACCAACAATCTCGAAGGATACCTGCTTCCAATGGTCGGCACATCGCAGAGTGCGTATGTGAGCATTGCGGGGTATTTTTAACAGCCGCTCTCTATCTTATGCGAACAAGCTTCCCCGTAGCAAGCACGCTACCACCACTTACCATCTGATACATATAAACTCCATCCGCCACATTCAATTCATACAGATGCGTGGCATCATTCTGTATGGCTGAGGTGAACACCTGCTGACCGAGGTTATTGAATACCCTTAACCCGATAGGAGCGCTTAACTTGGCCGTGAGTTCGAGGTAATTCTGAATATAAAGCGTAGGCGTTGCATAACTGAACGGGTTCGGCCCTACGGTCACTTCAAATGATGTGCCGTCCAAAACAATCTCATCAATACCCAGTTCAGGCCCGACAGTTTCTCCTAGGCTGTTCATTTTCACGAGATAGGCATCATCGAATCTGTTCAGGAATCCGCCTGTTACACCTACCGCAACGTATCCGTTGTCTGATGTCTGTTTGACATCGAAGAACCGATCGTTCTCTGCGCTTCCGTGGGTTCTGGCCATTCCATTGTAACTGAAATTAACTGCGGTCTCCACCACACGCATCACCCTGCCATCTTCTTTACCGAAACCGCTTTCCTCCACATAACCTGCAACCACAACGCTGCCTTGATCGTCTATCATCACATCAAGCCAATATTCATCAGCGCTTCCATCCTCAATGCGCGTATACAGTTCAACGCCATTCTCATCGGCTTTGCGTATCATGAAATCGCCTTCTCCGGGGGTATTGCTGAAACTGCCACCAACAGTTATTACACCACCATCGTTGCTCGTGCAGGAGCCATAGGCGAATTCATCCTCCGTACCACCGTATGTACGCGTCCAGATGGTGTCGCCAAGCGCATCGGTCTTCACCACATACACGTCTTTTTTTCCAGCTCCGAAGCTTTCGGTATAGCCCGCCAGATAGAAGCCACCTTCATTGGTAAGCGAAAAAGACTCACCGCTTTCAAGTCCAGGTCCACCGTAGGTCCGCGTCCAAAGTGTATCACCTTCTGAATCAAGCCTCAGAAGATAGAAGTCCCCTCCTCCTGCGCCATAGCTGTAGGTCTGCCCGAAAAGAGCGTATCCACCATCAGCCAGCGGCATTACCTGCCTCGCAAGATCCCAGCTGGTTCCACCATAGTGACGGGTCCAGATGGTATCACCATCGATGGTGAGTTTTATCAGATACGCCTGATAGGCCAGGCCTGTCCTTTCGGTGAGGCCGGCCACAACGATGTTGCCGTCAGGACCAATCTCCATTGATTCGGATGTTTCGGCATACTGTTCCCCGTAGTACCTGCGCCATTCCTCATAACCATTTGGATCGGTCTTGATGACCATGATCTGACCGCTTTCCTCAAAACTACCGGTAGACCCTGCAATAAGATATCCATCGTCTGGCGTTTGGATAACTTGTGTTCCAACATCGTAAGAATCGCCTCCGTAAACGCGCTGA
>JBFHEW010000097.1:0-7713 GCA_041583955.1 Bacteroidia bacterium
AAAAAGCCCCACCAATACTGGCGGGGCTTCTCATTGATTTGAGGTTACCGGTTACAGCAACCCGATCTTCAACTGCACTCCATACTCAAAACTGGAGAGGTCCTTATTGGAGAAATGGAAATCCTTGTTGTTGATGAACGTGAACTGATAGCCACCGAACAGCCCGATGTTGATGTGCTTGGCAATGATGAATCCAACATTCAGCCGTGGCTCCAAACTCAGCATGGTGGAGCGCTGCACCCGGCTGTCGTCTTCGGCTCGCTCGATCCACGTGTTTCCGAAACCGGCTGGCAGATCGGCCGATAGGCGAATGAACGAAACAGGGTGATAGGCGTATTCGAAACTCAAGCCGTATTGGATCATTTCCAACTCCATTTGCGTGTTGGTTTCGGTTGCCGGATCAATGGCATTGAAAAGCGACTTGGTGACCAACCGGTTCCCGAAGGCGCCAATGGCAAAATGCCTATTGATGACAAGTGCCGCTTGACCTCCTACGGACATGCCGAACTGAGATGCCGGGTGACTGAACTTAACGGTTGGTCCTACATAGAAACCGAGCTTGGTTCTCTTCTTGCCTGTGGCGGTGGTGTCGGGTTGGGTCTGTGCCGCCCCCAAGACGACACAGCACACAACCATCAATACTGCTAAAACGGATGTTCTCATAACGATCGTTGTTTAAGATTGATACGTGATTCAGAAGTTGAACATGGTACCGAGGCGCACTTGGTTCTCTACCTGGCGACTCTCTGTTCCAAGGAAATTGTTGGTCTGTTTGTAGTTGTAGTTCAAATTCAACTCCAAGAAGTTGGTCACTTTGAAACCCACCATCAGCGTAGCTTCTGGTACCTGGTATTTCTTTGGCGTAGCCCACTTTCCGTTCTCAAACAGCGGAGAGAACTCACCATCTTCAATAGTTGTGCTGGGGTCGTTAGAACGGTACACGCGTGCTACTATCGGCATATTCAACCCCAAAGAAGTGCGCCATCTGTTCTTCTGGTATTCGAACTGTACGGCCGCATTGAGATGGTGCGCAGTGAGCGAACTGAAGTTGCCATCGATCTGGTTGCGCTTTTCCCAGTTGGCAAACCGCGTGCTGAAAGCATAGCTGCTACCCAGGTGCATGTTGAAACCGCCCTTGGTCTTCACTACCGGAGCCAAGAAGCCAAGGCGCGCTTCGAACGCCACATACGGAACGTCCAGTCCTTCATTCTTCTGCTTCAGTTCGGTGGCTTCGTTGGTCAGATAAAGCTGAAAGCGGAAGTCGTTCTTCAGGTGATGTTCGTACCCTAAACGTAGACTGAGCGAATTGTACTTGATCTCTGAACCGGACAATTGAGCGTCTTCCAATCTTCCGAAACCGGTACCCGCTTCCACATCAATGTGGTTACGTCTTTTCTCGAATCTGGGCTTACTGTCTTCTTGTGTCTGCGCTATGGATGCAGAGGCGAAAAGAAGGATTACTGTTGCTGTTAAAATGTTGGTTTTCATTACGTTTTGTTTTAAATGGTTAAAGAATCTGTTGTTTGTTACTGTGATCACTGATCTGTTCATGTTAATTGTTTTAAGTGCCTTTTTTGGCGGTTATTGATTGATTTCTGTCTGTTCTTTGAAGAATTGATATAGTCGGTGCGAACCGTATCGCGGAGCGATGTTGTCCATGGCCATGGCGGTCATGAAGAATTCAATGGGGCCGTAGGTTCTGGAGGAAGTGAATGTGCGCAGCAACGCAATGGTGAGCTTGCGTGTCCAATCCGGTAGGTGCGTGATCCTGACCTCCTTGTACCAGCTATCGAGTGCCAAGGCGGCAATCTCGTTCTGGGTCAGCACATCTGGTCCGCCAACGATGAGTTCATGCTTGTGAGAATCGATGGCATCAACCACAAACTCGGCAAGGTCGGCCCCATGAATAGGGTTGAGTTTGAAATTGCCGCGACCGAAAAGGTAAACCCTGCCGCGTTTGGCCATTTCCAGGAAATCGCGCATGTCTGAGAAGAACCCATTGGGACGGATGACCACATATTGCAGCCCCGACCTTCTGAGTTCATCCACAAAGGCCTCTTTGGCCTCGAATATCTTAAGGTGGCGCATCTTATCGCCATTGATGGCCGAGATATAGATGAACTTCTTCACTCCTGCCTTTTGCGCTTCGCGAAGCAGATTGAGATTGGCCTGATAATCCACATCCATATACGTAAGGCCGTTTTTCTGGCGGGTAATGCCAACGGTGCTGATCACCACTTCCACATCGTTGCAGAGGCCTTTCAATGTTTCTGGCCGGGTAACCTCTGCTTTTACAAGTTGGTTCTTGGTGAGCTTGTGGAGCTTGTTCGCATTGCGTGCCACCGCTCTGAATGGAATGTCTCTTTTAAGGAGTTCGTCTACCAGATGCAATCCCAGGTAGCCGGTCGATCCTGCCAAGAGAACTTTTGGTTTTTCGGTAAGTACTTTCATGTTCTTGCGTTTTCTGTGAATGAACCGGTTGTCCGGTTTCGACACTGCAAATGTGGGGAGGTGAGCAAGGCGCATCGTCCGAGATCATAATTCGGGACATGCTTATGATTCAGCACTTTCAGGTCGAGTGCTATGGTGCAATAAGGCAATGGGAATCCCCCTCCTTTCGGGCAGAAAGGCCAATGGGAAGAACCAGGTAATAGAGGGAAACTGTTCTGTTACGGCTGCACAGCGGTATCCTTCAATATGCTGAGCACCTTGGACAGGAAGATGATATGGTTTTTGAGATATCCCAATTGGTTGAAGCTACCAGTGATGTAGACATTCCATTCTGGGCAATGATACATGAACGAACCCGTGCTGCCGCTGTGGCCAATGAGAGTAACATCCGGTAAAGTGAAAAACAGTTCTTTCAACCGGATCCTATAAAGCCCGTAGCCATAATACATGCCTTTGGATGCGGGCGTCCACTGCTGCATCTCGGCAAATGACCCCTTGCCAATGAGCCTGCCACCGACCAACGCCCGATGGAAAACCATAAGATCGTGGCAGGTGGTAAGCAGCCCTCCCCCAGCCCAATCGGCACTGATGCTGCGGAAGCTGCTTATCTCCAGATCATCAGCATATACTTCGGCCATGCGATCGGTGGCCTCGATGGGTTCTGAGCGCAGATGCATGCTGGTATGCTTCATTCCCAGTGGCTCGAAAATGCGCTCTCGGAACACGACATGCAGCGGTTTTCCGGTAATGTTCTGTATGATGATACCGAGCAACACGTACTCCGTATCGGTGTAGTAGTAATCGGTTCCGGGTTCGAAGTGCGGTTTCAGCTCGGTCTTAGCGAAAGCGAGCGCTTCCGAAGGTGTCCAGAAATGGTCTGGGTCTTCCAGCATCAATTCCATCACCGATTGCCCGCTATCTGGTCGGTCTTCGAAGTAGTCAGGCAGGCCCGATCGGTGCTGCAGAAGGTGTTGCACAAGGATCTTATTGGAATGGTCAACGCCATTGAACACATGCAGATGCTGCATGACTTCCGCATCAAGATGTTGGGCAATGGGGTCGGTGTAGTTGAGGAGGCCTTCTTCCTTGAGCATGGCAACCACGGTGGCCGTGAAGGTCTTGCCGATGCTTGCTGTGTGAAAAGGGTTCTGTTGCGTAACGGGTGTGCCGTCTTTGAATGTTCCTTCTGCCCAGTTCCAGTCGATATCCAACGGTTCTGAGTAAACGGCAAGGAATGCATTGTGTACGGCAGGGTTTTGCAACTCGGACAGAAATAGCCCGCGCACGTTTTTACTGCGGGAGAAATGGAAATATGCTGCGAGGCCGATAAGTGCGATGAAGAGAAGGACGGCTATTCGTTTCATGTTAGGTTTCTGTTAGCGGACCAAGGTGCCGATCTGCCGCTGCACCATCGTCCGAAAGTGTAATTCAGGACGTTTTCGGGCCTATTTTTCCAACTGCCTTGCCTTTACCCATGCGCGTGGGGTGATGCCCGTGGTCTTCTTGAAGAACTGATTGAAAACCGACTTGGAATTGAAACCGCTCTCGTATGCCAGACCGAGTAAGGTGAAGTTCCGGTTGGCCGGGTCCAACGCCTTCTGCTTAAAGGTTTCCAACCGGTAACCGTTCACGTACTCATTGAAATTCTTTCGCATGACCTCGTTTATGAGCCATGAAAGGCGGTTGGGGGTCATTTCCATGCGCTCGGCCAGACTGCGAAGGTTCAGGTCGGGGTCGAGGTACACCTGCTCCTCTGTCATGAGTTGTTGCAGCAGTTGGCCCGCACCATCATCATCGTATGGTATGTTGTCCGTTTCCTGCTCCGTTGGGTTCAGTCTGAATTCGATAGGCAGGTACGGTCTTATCTCTTCTGAGTGCAGAAGCGGTTGCAACATGGGATCGAACCGGAAGTTGATGATCTGTCCGCGCTTTTGGTCCAATTGCTTTTTCAGAAGGGTTGTTGCCTCCTCCAGTTCGCCTCCGTGTATCTTCAGATAAAGCCCCCATGGCGTAAGGCTGAACCGTGAGACCAGTTGCTGGGCAAGCGCATGGTTGAGCGGCTTATCCGCATCATTCATCAATTCGAAGAGATGCTTGACCGCCTCCTGCTCCCGTACTTTGGGGAGTATCTCTTGCAACCCCTTGCTGTTATCCGTAAGCATGTGAATGATGGCCACCTTATTCCGCGCCAGCACGAATTCGGGGTTCAGCTCCAATGCCCTCATGTAATGCGGAAGCGCTTCAATGAACCTCCCTTGCAGGAACAGCGCGCTGGCCTTGGTGTAATGGTGGTTGGAGGCAAGCGGATCCACCTTCAGGCAGCGGTCTATCTGTTGCAAGGCCTCTTCGAAATAGCCGGTGGCAATGTAGAGCTCGGCCAGGTTCTCAGATGCCACTGTATACTGCTCATTGAGGGCCAATGTATTCTGCAGGTGCTTCTGAGCATCATTGAAATCCCATTCCAACCAAAAGCTCCTTGTGGCCAGGCAGAAATGATATTCGGGCAGTGCCGTGTTAATGGCCGCTGCCTGTTGCAGGGGCATTTCGGTTTCGTGTAGCACCTCATCCATGGGCAGCGCGTTCCAGGCACCCAGTAGGTAATAGCAACAGATCATTTCGTAGTAGGCGCGGGCAAACCGACCATCCAACTCAATGGCCCGCTTGTAATGCACAATGGCCTCCGATATGCCTGTTTCTGACCAATGCAGCATGAGCTGCCGACCTTTTAGGAAGAGTTCGTAGGCCTCCACATCGTCTGTGGCTTTCGGAACCAGTTGCTCCCGAACTTCCAAATGCCCGAAATTCTCTCTGATCTTATCGGCAACCAGCAGGCTTATCTCATCCTGTAGCGCAAACACGTCTTCCAACTTGCGATCGAAACTTTCTGACCAAAGCTGGTACCCGTCCACGGCCTCAGCCAACTGCACCGTGATGCGGAGCCGGTCTCCTGCCTTCCGTACGCTGCCCTCCAGCACGCTACGCACGCCCAATTGCTTCCCTATCTCCCGCACATCCAACCCTTTGTTCTTGAACGAGAAGGATGAGGTTCTGGCCGTCACCTTCAATCCGCTGATCGTATTTAGGGCATTGATGATCTCTTCGGTCATGCCATCGCTGAAGTATTCGTTCTCAGGATCCGGGCTGAGATTGACCAGCGGCAATACCGCAATGGATCTATCTGGAATGGAAACGTTCTCTGACACGGACTCTACGCGTATTCGGCAAGGAGTGCAAAGGTAGAATTCCATCAAAAACGGTTCGGATAATGAGATTCCGAACCACTACTTGAGATTACGAACCTTGGCGCAGCAACGGCCCTGCACCTTTGTTGCCGTAATCTTAAAAACACAGAAACAATGAAAGCAATCATCACCACTGGCTACGGCTCAACAGACATTTTCAAACTCGATAACGTGGCCACGCCTACGGCAGGGCACAACGAGATCCTGATAGGCATAAAGGCCGCATCTGTCACCAAGGCAGATGCCATGATGCGCACAGGAAAACCCTATATCGGGCGATTGATGCTCGGGCTCACCAAGCCCAAGAACCCCATCTGGGGCACCGGTTTTGCCGGTATCGTGCAGGCCGTTGGCAAGGACGTTACCCGTTTCAAGGTGGGCGACAAGGTATTCGGTGAGAACATCGATACCATGGGAACCTACGCGGAGTACGTCACCGTTCCTGAAGATGGCATTGTGGCCCACCTACCGGCCAACATGAGCTTTGAAGAAGCAGCCGGAATGTGCGATGGAGGCGTTACTTCCATGAACTTTCTCCTCAATTTGGGCCATATTCAAGCAGGACAGAAAGTGCTGATCAATGGTGCTTCGGGCGCTTTGGGCACAGCAGCCGTTCAAATTGCCAAATACTACGGTGCTGAGGTAACGGGTGTTTGCAGCACCAGGAACGTATCGCTCGTGTACGAACTGGGTGCCGATCATGTCATCGACTACACAAAGCACGATTTCACCGAAAACGAAAACAGCTACGACCTTATTTACGATACGGTGGGCATGCGCTCGTTTGCCGAGTGCTGCAAAGCCCTGAAAGAGCATGGCATCTATGCTTCGCCTGTTCTAGGAATGCCGCTTCTGGGACAGATGATGCTCAGTTCGTTCATCGGAACAAAGCGGGCCAAGTTCTCCGCTACGGGCGCGCTGCCTCAGAAAGAGATAAAACGCCTGCTAGCACTGCTCATAGAGATCATTGAAGCCGGGAAACTGAAAGCGGTGATCGACCGCACCTATCCGCTCGAACAACTGCCCGAGGCCCACGCCTATGTGGATAAGGGCCACAAGATGGGGAACGTGGTACTGAAGCCCGTTGCCTGAACAGATGATCATGATAGATACCAACCAGATGAATTCACTATTCAGATCTGCCCAGGGCAAGCAGGAAATACTGAACCTGTACGACCAGAAACTGGAAGACCTCAACATCGACTTCGAATACCTCCAGGTGGAGACGGGTTTCGGTACAACGAACATCATCGCCACAGGAGATGCATCGAACCCGCCTATCATCCTCGTGCACGGCTCAAACGGATGCGCCCCTGTGGCGCTGGAGACCTATCCCAACCTGAGCAGGAAGTTCAGGGTCTACGCGGTGGATGTGATAGCGCAACCCAACAAGAGCGCGGAAACGCGCCCCAGCATGAAGGACGCAGCGTACGGAAAATGGATGAATGAGGTCATGGACCGACTCCATCTGACGGATGTAACGATGGCCGGTTTTTCATTCGGTGGGTTGGTGATCCTGAAAACACTGGAGCACGATGAAAGCAGGATAAAGGAAGTGTTCCTATCTGCACCAGCGTATATCGTGAATGGCAATCCGCTGAAAGCCCTGTTCAGCATTTTCATACCGATGATGCGGTTCATGCTATCGGGTAACCCGAAGTTCGTAGAGGCATTCCTGCAGGAGGTTTTCACCGATAGGGACGAATTCGCCATCCGCTACCTCTCCAAGGTGTTCAAGCATTTCAGGATGGATTTTACCCCTGTGCCTACCATTGCCACCGAAAACGCGCGCAACATCAAAACGCCCATTACGCTCATTGCTGCCAAGCACGATGTACTGTTCCCAGGCGAGAAGATGATGGAACGGGCCATGCAGGTATTCCCATCCATGAAAGAACGGGTGCTACTGAAGAACTCCAAGCACGTGCAATCGGCAAAGGACAATCGATTCAT
Organism: Bacteroidia bacterium; assembly: GCA_041583955.1. Classification (GTDB taxonomy): domain Bacteria; phylum Bacteroidota; class Bacteroidia; order UBA10329; family UBA10329; genus UBA10329. Next base: position 7,647 of record JBFHEW010000097.1, read on the forward strand.
TGAAAACCTGATATTGGAAGCCTGAAAAGGTTTCTGAAGCAACAAAAGGCATGAAAGAGAAAGAAAC
>JBFHEW010000098.1:0-7662 GCA_041583955.1 Bacteroidia bacterium
AAACGTTGCACCAAAGCCACATGAACCAATGATAGACAACGATCTGGGAAAAGCCTTTCCGCCCGCTGCGGTGGTCATTGGGTACATCTTCGTGGCAACGGGACTCTTTATCGCCTTTGGCAATCCCGTGCTCGGAATAGGCCTTGCAGCGGTTGGCGCCTTCGGTGCCTTTGCTAGAACAGGTGTTCAGATCCAACCCGAGAAGAAAACATACCGCGAATACACCGCGCTGTTCGGTGTAGCCGTAGGAGGTTGGAAACCGATGGAAGATTTCGCAGACGTGGCAGTGCTGAAGAAGACACTGACCACCACTGCCTACAGCAGAGCAAACCGCCCCGTCACTACCGGTAGTAACGACTTCTTCGATGTATGCATGCTGGACCCCACCCACCGCCAAAAGCAGGTCATCAAACGCCTCACCGACAAGGACCTGGCCGTGAAAGAAGCGCGATCGTTGGCCAACCTGCTCAACCTGCGCTATGGCCCTTACGACCCGCAGCTAAGCGCTACGAGCAAGGCCAAGAGACGATGGAGATAAAGAGACAGAGAGATAAAGTGATAGAGAGATAAGAAAGCACATCGCTGCTCTAACCTCTAACCTCTATCCTCACAAAAAACTCACCACCGTCCCCTCTCGTGCGAGGTTGGAAGAAAAACGAAAAAGGTGGCTGTGCCCGCAGTTCTACGTAGCCGTGAACAGACAACCATTTTTCATTCGCTAATCTGCTAATTGGCTAATCCGCTAATCCGCTCAATTCCCCGTTATCACAAACTCGGTGCGTCTGTTGGCAGAGCGCCCCTCTTCGGTGCTGTTCGGTCTTATCGGCTTGGTTTCTCCGAAGCCTTTGTACGTGAGGCGGCTGGCGCTGATGCCCTCTTTCAGGAGGATGTCGTACACCGCCTTGGCGCGGTTCTCCGAAAGACGGAGGTTGTCTGCCGGTGAGCCTACGTTATCGGTATGGCCGTGTATGGCCACCTTCATCTTCGGGTTGGCTTTGAGGTAAATGGCAAACTCGCCCATCATCCGCTCCGATTCGTCATCCAGGTTGTATCGGTCCGATTCGTACTGGATGTCGTGCAGCTTGTACGACTCTCCCACCCGCACCTGCTTCACTTCCACATCCACTTTCTTGATGTCGTTGAGGGTGCTATCCTTTCTGGAAAGGTACCGCGAGGTGAAGGCCGCGTCCTTCTTCTTCACGGTCATCACCATGTCGCTACTGAAATTCATCACCGCCACGTAGTCGCCCGTAAGGGTATCCACATCCACCTGTGTCACCTCCTTGGTGTCCATGTTCTTGAATTCGATGGTGGCATCGGTAATGCGCTTGTTGTTCTCGTCCTTCAGTTTCCCCTTCAGGAAAAGCACCTTTTCGGGCCGCGCCTCCTTGTAGAGCGGAAAGCTGAAGAGGTCCCACCCTCCTACACCATCCTGCCGTTCGTTGCTGCTCAGGTAGGCCGTTCTACCATCTACCGCCACAAAGAAGCCCACATCGGCCCCTTCGGTATTGATGGGAAAACCGATGTTCGTGGGTTTTGTCCAATTACCGGTGGCGTCCTGCCGTACGTAGTAGATATCGAAATCACCGATGCCGTTGTGACCGTCAGAGCTGAAATAGAGCGTGTGGCTGTCCTCGTGTATGAAAGGCGATTTCTCGTTGCCCTTGGTATTGATGGCGGTTCCGAGGTTGGTGGCCTTGCCCCAGGTACCATCGGCCTGTAGGTGCGACACGTAGAGGTCCATGTTGTCGATGTCGCCTATCTCATCCTCGCGGATGGAGACGAAATAGAGCGTCTTCCCATCGGGCGTCACCGTTGGTTGCCCCTCAAAGGAGTTCTTACCGTTCACGCCCGGACCTACATTGATGGGCTCGTCCCAACCGTGGTAGTGCCAATCGGAATAGAAGATGTCGCAGTTCTTGTAGCCATCGGCATTGTCGTTGCAGATGGTGAGGTACATCCGCTTGTTATCCACCGTTAGCGAGGCGCTGCCCACGTTCTCCGTTACGTTGAAAGGGTGCGGCATGGGGGTGCCTTCGTCAAACTCGCCATTGGGCAAACGCTTACTGCGGGTAAACTCCTCTATCTCCTTGGCAGTGAGGTCGTTCTTCCGTTTCACGAAATGCCTTCTGATGTAGAGCGCCACTTCATTATCGGGCGAAATGATGCCCAGGTACTCGTTATTCCGCGAAGAGATGCCCTTCACCACGCTCGGCTCAAACGGCACGGGGTTCGAGTAGAGCGAATCGTAGTAGGCGCACTGCGGAATCCAGGCTTCCACCTGCAGGGTCTTCTCCTCAATGTCTTTCGGGTACCAGCGTGGGTCGTCAAACTCGATCTCGAGGAACCGCTTGAAATGCGCCCCGGCCTCTTTGAACTCCTTGCGCTGCATGGAAATGAGGCCCATGTAGTAATACGGGTACATGTGGTAGGTAGGACACAGGTCGGCCACCTCCTTCATAGGCTTGTAGCCGAAGGCAATGCCCTTGCTCATGGGGTCTTTTTCGGCCTTGCTCAGTTGCTCGTAGGCCTTGGCGAAGATGGCACCGTGATGGTTCTCCTCCTGATCCAATATCTGATCGTAGAGTTCGCGCCTTACGCTGGGTTTGCGTTCGGCAAGGGCCTGTTCCCAGAGTTTCTGCACCTTTTTGTTGCCCGGCATTTCGCAGGCTTCCGGGTTCTGGGAAAAAGCGAACAGCGAGCAGTGAATAGCGACCAGTAAAAGGACGCTTCGAAATAAAACCTGAAATCCCATATCTGACATCTGAAGTCTCATACGTTACAACTACTTCTTCGGCTTTCCGAACAGACCTTTCAATGCATCGCCCCCTTTATCCTTGAGTGCCTTCTCCGCTTCCTGTCGGGCGCGGTCTTCGGCTTCCTTGCGTAGGCGCTCCGCTTCCTGTCGGGCACGGTCTTCGGCCTCCTTCTTCAGTTTATCGGCCTCTTCGCGGGCCTTCTTCTCCAACTCGTCCTTGGCCTTGTTGAATTCGGCCTCGGCCGCAGCCTTCAGGTTCTCGGTAGGGCTGGCGCCACCGCTGGTGCCTTTGAATGCAGGCGTGATCTTCGGGCTCTTGAAGGTGCCCTTCACCAGAATATCCACATCGATGGTGCTACCGGCCGTGAACTTGGCACCGAGGGCATTTGCCTGCGATACCAGTCCGTTTATCACCGCATTGGCTTCGCTGCCGAGCACGCTTGTAGGTACGCTGGTGCCTATCACGTAGTCCATCGTTTCGTCAAATCCGTGGCTACCGAAGATGTTGGTGGAAACAGGGCCCACCTTCACATCGAACGGTTGTACGGACACACGGCCATTCACGAATGCGAAACTCAGGTTCACATCCTTCACCTCCGGATTCTTGAAGGCGTTGACCTTCACCACCTGCGCCACCTTGTCCAAGGCCTCTGTTCCGGTTATCTTCAGACTCTGTGAGGTAAGGCGCCCGCCACCGTTCAGCGAATTGTAGTCCAACTCGGTGCCGCTCTTCATGTTGCCGATCACGTTGAAAGTGACCGTGACCCTACCCTCCGTCTTTTCGGCAATGGGTGCCAACTTGCGCACCGTACCGAAAGACGCATAGGCATCTTTTACAATGATGTTCTGAGCGTTGAGGTCGTAGTTGATCTTCGGTCTGGTCTCGTTGCTGCTATCGTAGTAGCCGCTCATGGCCACCGCTCCACCAAGGGTGTTGAATTGCAATCCGCTAAGAATGGCCTTCCCGTTGCGAATGGTCATGTTCCCGTTCACATTCAGCAGGTTGATGTTGTCGTACACCAGTTTCTTCACGTCAATGGACAGCGCAAGACCAAGGTTCTTCGGCACCACGAACGGTTCGCTGGCAGGAGCTTCGCCACCACTGCCGGCCGAAGGCTGTGCTTCACCGCCTCCCTCTGCGGTACTCAGTCCGGCCAATTGGTTGCCATCAATGAGCGTGCTGCTGAGCACGAACGACCCTTCGAGAACGCCATCTCCCAGAAAGTAACCGAGGTAATTGGTGATACGCCCGTTCCCTTTGAAATCGGACATGCCCGCCTTGGCATCCAATGAACGGAGTTCGAGGAACTGCGGTGCAAACTTGAATTGGGCGTATTTCACCTCTACCGGTACGGCCACCGAAGGCGTACTGTAAACGATGTCCGAAAGCACGAACTCGCCCTTGGCATCGAACCGGTCGTAACGCTTGCGGTCGAGGTCGGACTGACGGCCTTTCATGGAAGCATCGGCAACAATGGTACCGGCCAGTTTCTCGCCTTCCTCCATCGGAATGGCATCACCCAGACTGCCCAGGTCTATCGTGCCTTTGAACGAGGCATCAATGTCAGGATCAGACACGGGGGTCTTGATGAGGGCGCGCACCTCGAACGGATTGGCCGCCAATTGGAACTTGAACTGCTTGAGGTCGATCACCGTGTTATCGGTGCTTCGTCCTGTGTTTGAAACGGCCATGTCCACTTCAATGCCATCCACACCCTTGGGCAGATCGGGGTATTTGAACTGGCCGTTGCCCACCTTCACATTGGCAGTGAACGAAGGAATGGTGTTGTCGTTGTAGATCCCTTTTACGATTCCGTTCAATTCGAGCGAACCGCTCGCTTTCACGTCTTCGAAATCCTTGGCATAGATGGCCGGAACGAGCGAAAGGATCTCTTTGAACTCCGTTTTGGAAGCACTGTACGTCAGGTCGAGGTTGATGTCATCGCCCGGCATGCTCACGTTTCCGTTCCAAGCAAGGTGAAGCCCGTTAATGCGGAATTCGTTGTCTTTGAGGCCATAGCTCTTGTTGGCCATGTCGGCATCGACCGTGGCTTTCAGTTCCAGCTCCACCCCGTTCAGGTAGGTAATGCCTCCGGTTGTGAGTTTCACCTTCTTCATCAGCATGTCGGTGTTCAGCGCGGTCCTGTCTGCGGCAAAATCGCCTCCCAAGGTCATGTCAAGACGGTCGGTACTGAACGCCATTCCACCTTGCTTGTCAGAATACATCACTTCGAGGCCATCCACCTTGAAGCGTTTCAGCTTGATGGTGAAGGCTCCTTCTTCGGTCGGGGTTTCCGCTTGCTCCGCCTCTTCCGATTCGGGAATGATGTCGTAGTTGGCGGTTCCATCCTCCAGTATCAGCACATTGGCCAATCCGTTCTTCAACAGGATCTCGTTCACAACAGGCTTGCCACGGAAAGCACTCATCACATCCACATCCAACACGAGGGTTTTGAGGTAGATCAGCGTGCGGCCTTCGAATTTATCCTTTCCGGTGATGGAGAGTTCTTCGATGCCCACATACAGGTCGGGGAACGAACGGATGAGCGAGATGCTCACATCCTTGAAGTCGATGGTGGCATTGAGGTTCTTGTTGGCCTCTTCCTTTACGGCTTTGGTAATGGGCTCTTTGAGCACAATGGGAATGATGATGACGGCAGCCACCAGCAGTACAAGTACGATTCCGAAGGCTATCAGTGGTTTTTTCATGGTTCAGGTTTGGCAATAAGGTAACGAATATCCGTTGATTTTATTCTTCAAAGATCAGTCCAACGCAGACCAGACCTCCTTGTTCAATTGGCCCTCGCTGTTGGCCACAATGGTAGCAACGGTGCAATCGCCCGTCACGTTCACGGTGGTGCGGCACATGTCCAATATCCTATCCACAGGAAAGATGATGGCGATCCATGCAGGGTTCAGCCCCACGCTTTCGAGTACAATGATGAGCATGATCAATCCTGCGCTCGGCACCGCAGCCGACCCGATGGAGGCCAAGGTGGCCGTAAGCACAATGGTCAGCTGCTGCCCAAGGCTGAGGTCGACCGCGTGGAACTGCGCCAGGAACACCACCGCAATGGCCTGGTACATGCTGGTGCCGTCCATGTTGACGGTAGCACCGATGGGCAGCACGAAACTGGTCGTTTCCTTGCTCACGCCAAGGTTGTCCTGCACACAATCCATGGTGACAGGCAAGGTGGCTGCACTGGAACTGGTGGAGAACGCCAGAAACTGCGCGGGCGAAATGGCCCTGAAAAAGCGTTTGTAGGTGAGGCCTTTCGTGAGGCCTGTGGCCAACGTGGGGTAGAAAATGAATACCATGAAGGCAAGCCCTACCACCACTACCAGGCTGTACCAGCCTAATCCTTTGAAGATCTCGATCACCGCATTGGGGTCGTCTCCCGCCATTTTGGAAATGACGCCTGCCAGCAGCGCGAACACGAAGAACGGTGCCGCCTGCATCACCAGGTCCACCATCTTGAGAAACACCTCGTTCATGCCATCCACCAGTGCAATGACAGGCTGCGCCAGGTCGCTGGGTATGGAAATGAGCGTTACCCCGAAGAAGATGGCGAAGAAGATGACCTGCAGCATCAGGCCGTTATCGTTCAGCGAAATGAAGATGTTGCTCGGCACCATGTCCACCAACGGTTGCAGTGGCCCCGCATCCTTGGTCTTCTTGGCTGTCTGCATTTTGGAGAGCAGCTTCTCGTCCGGGGCCTCAGAATCCATCAGGCCACGAACCACCTCAACCCGCGCGGCATACGTGTCGTCACACAGGTAGCATTTGCCGTCCAGGACCTCGGCACCGGTCTCCTGTGCCCAGATCTCGTAGGCAATGCGGTTGTCGGTCCGTTGGGAATCGTCAACCAACTTGCCCGGAGCAAAGGTGTTCACCAGCAGCAATCCCACCGAAACGGAAATAACGGTGGTGACCAGGTAAAAGGCCAAGGTCTTGGTGGCCAACCGTCCCAGTTTGGCCGTATCGTGCAGTCCTGCAATGCCTTTGATGATGGAGAACAGCACCAACGGCACTGCTATCAGTTTCAAGAGGTTGATGAAGATGGTTCCGAACGGATCGATCCAATCCACCACGAACCTGCTCCAACCGAGCGAACTGGAAATGAATGCGAAGACGATTCCGAGAATCAATCCGATAATGATCTTCCAGTGTAGCGCGAGGTTTTTCATAGGCAGAAATCAGGCTCGAAATTAAGGAACTCAATGGCACGTAACCAGCGACACCCTGCCCTGATTTACATGTGTTTTAAACATCGATCTGTAAAGGCATATCGCGATACGCTCCTACATTTGCGGCATGTCAGCATTGCTCATCAAGAATATCAAGCAGCTTGTTCAGGTTCGGGAAACGGCCAGCGAACCCGTTCGAGGCAAGGAAATGGCCACGCTTCCCACCATCGACCATGCATGGATACTGGTCAAGCACGGCATCATAGAGGATTTCGGCACGATGGACACGTGTCCCGCAGACCCGAAAGCCGTGATCGATGCCACAGGAAAACTGGTGCTGCCCGCCTGGTGCGATAGCCACACGCATTTGGTGTTTGCGGATACGCGGGAAGAGGAATTCGTGGGGCGCATCAAAGGTCTGACCTACGAGCAGATCGCAGCGGCCGGAGGCGGAATCCTCAACTCAGCCAAGAAACTGGCAGATAAAAGTGAAGAAGAACTCATCGCTTCTGCCACCGAACGTTTGAACGAGATCATGCATCTGGGAACGGGCGCGGTAGAGATCAAAAGCGGCTACGGGCTTTCGGTTGATGGTGAGTTGAAAATGCTGCGCGTGATAAAGCATCTGAAGGAGAATCATCCGCTGACGATAAAAGCCACCTTCTTGGGCGCGCACGCCATTCCGGCCGAATACAAGCAGAACCGCGAGGAATACA
>JBFHEW010000099.1:0-7609 GCA_041583955.1 Bacteroidia bacterium
GGCGGGTTCTGCACCCTTTTCTCAGCCCCATTGTTCGGTAAGTGGGCCGACCGGTTCGGGCAATTGCGGTTCTTTACCGTTGTAACGGTTCTGTCTCTTGTTCCGCTTTGGGTCATTACGCATCTGCCGCAAATGAATCTCTATCCGGTTCTTCTTATCACCAGCATCATGTTCATCCTCATATCGGGTAGGATCATACCTGCCATGACCATGATCACATCTTCGGTGAGACCTGAAAGACGGGGCGGTTTCATGAGTGTGAATTCGGCCATTCAGCAACTGGGTGCTGGCGTTGCCAGTTACGTTGCCGGATTGATCGTGGTAAAAACGTCCTCAGGTGTTTACCAGGACTACGACCTGGTGGGTTACGTGGCCATTTTCGCCTCGCTTGTGGCCATTCTAGTGGCCCGAAGAATGAGAGCCGTATCCTAAGCTCAGCAGTACCTCAGGTCCACAGAGAATTTCTCTGGATGCTTCGGACCGATGTCCTTGTAAAACGCCATTATCTTGCGCAGATCCGCTTCCATATCGCCACTTGGATGGATGATGGGGCCAACGCCTGCATGTTTCCTTTTGTAATCCAAGTAGCCTAGCGCAATGGGAACACCAGCGCCAACGGCCACATGATAGAAACCCATTTTCCATTCGGTCCGCAACGAACGTGTTCCTTCTGGGGTAACCATCATGGCGAGTTTCTCATGCATTCCGAACAGGTCTGCCATTGCTTCGGTCATGCTTTTTCGCTCTGCGCCCGGCTGCTTCGGGGAGCGGTCAATGCTCAGACCGCCCATGGCCTTTGTAAGCCAGCCGAACGGAGGGCGGAACCATTCTTTCTTTATGGTGAATCGCAGAGGAATCCCCATCAGATAGAACGCTGCTCTGGCGTGAACCAGATCCCAGTTGCTGGTATGAGGTGCAGCAATGATCACGCATCGCTGAACATCATCAGGAATGTCCTTATCCATTGTCCAGCCGCTGAAAAAGAAAATGATCTTCGAAATGATTGTTCCCATTGGGGTAAATGTAAGAACCCCATGGAATCAGTCATTGACCGACCCGTTACTGACGCATCACACTTATCGGTGAAGCATCTGCATCGGTAGCATTGATCAATTGTACCATGTAATAACCCTCGGCCACATTCACCATATTGATGGTGTATGGTGTTTCAGCGTAATGCTTGCTGAAAACCAATCTGCCCGAGGTATCCGTAATTCGGATTTCAGAATCTGTTTCGGCAAATTTTCCCGTTTCTATGGTGAACATACCATTGTTCGGGTTCGGATATAGGAGGAATCCCGAGTCGGATGATTCTGCCGTTGCTGTAATGAGCGGCTGGTTCACTTGACATGTCTGGATCTCAGACCAATCGATATTGACACAGAAATCCAGGTTATCGAACAACTCTCCTCCATTGTTGGCCAGTATCTCATACGTGCTGGTAACCGGAACTCCAGGAATGTTCACGAATAGGGTATATGTGGTGTCGCTGTTGGGCACGTATGTGAACTGATACTTGCCGTCTCCGTTGGTGACAACTCTACCCTGTGCCTGTCCGGGAGGTGTTTTCTCCACCACCACATCAATAAGCGGAATGGGGTCTTCTTCCGTCTCTGTTTTTCCACTTGGGTCGTACCATACCGTACCGGAAAGTGTGTTCGATCCGTTGAAGTTCATTGGTTCTATCACCGCGATATCCTTCACATAGTCATTTCCGCACATGCTGAATACAGTGGCGTTGTTCCAGTCGTATGCTGTAGGATAGAAGGTCTCAACACTCATCGGATAAAAATTGTCGTTAGGATCGGCCATCAGCACAAACGATTGGAAGTTGTCTACCTGACCGAAGTCGTAATGACCGACAACACTTGTAGTAACTGAGTCTATGGCGCTCCAAACCCCTGGGTTCACGGCATCATATTCGTATCTGAACACTTGACAATCAATGCAAGGTAAAGCACCGATGGTCAATGTTCCTTGCAGTGAACTTGAAGTAGAGATGACTTCAAGTGTGTCTGAAGCTTCGCAGCCATGGAAATCAGTTACAACAATGACGTATTGCGCATCAACCGAACTCTCGGTCGGGGTCAGTATGGCGGATGTAACGCCCGTTACATTCAGATCTGGTGACGCGGTCCAATCAGAAGAGAAAGGACCCGTTCCTCCAGAGATCGTTACATCCAATGGAGTATCTCCGTTGCTAGGACAAAGATTCAGGGAAGTACCTGCAACGAAATCAACCATCAGCACGGCAGGTTCATCTATTACAACCGGAACAGTCGTCTGACACCCATTGTCATCTTCCACAAGCACCGTGTATGAACCCGCAGCGAGCCCGCTGAAGTTCCCGTTGGGCTGTGGTCCTGAGCCGATTTCGAATGTGTACGGAGCGGTTCCACCCGAAGCACTCACGGAGGCAGATCCTGTTGAGTTTCCGTTACAATCTGCATCCTGACTGTCATCCAACGAAGCCGAAAGCAGTGCAGGTTCATCTATTACAACCGGAACAGTTGTCTGGCATCCGTTGTCATCTTCAACAAGTACTGAATATGATCCGGCAGCGAGCCCGTTGAAGATTCCGTTTAGCTGCGGCCCTGAGCCGATGTCGAACGCGTATGGTGGGGTGCCGCCTGAGGCGCTCACCGAAGCAGATCCGGTTGGAATACCGTTGCAGTCCAGATCCAAACTCTCATCCAAAGCAGCTGAAAGAACGCTAGGCTCATTTACATCAAGCGTGTTAGTGGAAAGATCGGTGCATCCGAAATCGTCAAATATGATAGCGAAATACGTACCGACACATAGACCTGTTGCGGTCGTTGTTGTTTGAACGTCTGGATCACTCCACGCGTGATCGTAATAATCGGCATTGACGCCTAAAAAGGTAATGGTCGTTTGTCCGTCACATGAGTTTGCGCAGCTGACATCACTCGATGCGAGGTTATACTCTGGCTGGCCAAGCACCACGATAGTTCGCATTATGGTCATTTCGGCACAAAGAACAGAGCTCACCGTTAATGACAAGGTGTAGGTTCCGGATGTAGTGTAGGTATAGCTGGTAACGGAACTCAGTAACCCATCAACTGCATTGGAGCCATCGCCAAAATCCCACGTTCGAACGGTAATAAGTCCGTCAAGTAACGATTCATCCTGGAATTGAAGCGGCAAGTTAATGCATGCGAAAACCGTGTCATTACTGGCCCCAACGTTTCCTGTGATTCCGACTTCAGCCTGACAAAGGGCAAAAGCATTTATCGAACTGAGGCCGATCAAAGAAACAAGTAAGAGATGTCTAAGTCGTTTCATGTGGCAATTATTGATGGGTTACGCTTGGAAATGGCCCTTTTCACGAACTGATTGTTACGGAAGCAGAGGAATATGGTTCTATCCACTCGATGAATGCAGACATCTGATCGATAAACGACAGAATTTGAGCGTGGGGCATAGATTTATCGATTCATCGTGTAACTGAACAGCCGTTCAGCAAGTAAAAGCATGGTTACAGCTGAAACATCCAGTGAAGCATCTCTATCAATTCGTTATCTCCGTAGTTGGATTGCTGCCCGTGATCTGTGCTCAGGTTTATGGGCAGACTTACGATTTTCAGAGGTTCACCGTAGAGAACGGCCTGTCCCAATCGCAGATCCTATGCTTATTCCAAAGCAGTACTGGCGAGCTTTGGATGGGAACCAATCAAGGAGGCATCAATAAGTATAACGGCTCAGAATTCAGTTATCTCACCAAAGAGCATGGTCTTTCAGACAATGTGGTCTATGCCATTGCACAGGATCGTCTCGGTCGTGTTTTGGTGGGCACCAACAACGGGCTTAATATCATTGTTGGGGAAAAGATAGATACGATTGATACGGACAAAGGACTTCCGCACAAAGGGGTTGTAAGCATACTCATTGGAAATGACGAGACTGTTTGGCTTGGAACAGGGAAAGGAGTCGCACACTTAAAAGGGGACACCGTCATCCGTTTCAACAAGGATTCCCTCTTGTCAGAATCAACCATCATCAACATGCGCCAAGGTACAGATGGAACGCTCTGGTTCTGTACGGTGCAGAACGGACTCTTTCGCTGGAACGGTGAATCCATGCTACGCATTTCCACTTCAGACGGGTTGGACCACAATTACGTGTTCGATGTCATGCCGCTTGGTAAGTATGATGCTTGGATCTTCGGGTACAAAGGACTGTACCACCTTATGAACACCAAGGTGGCGCCTATCGAATTGCCGAACTCCATTCCGCCTCATACACGTTTTTACGGCTACCAACGAGACAAGGCCAAGACCATTTGGATCGGTACAACGGCAGGCGTACTGAAATACAGCAATGGCGAGTTCGAGCAACTTACTGTAAAGAACGGGCTGATCGATAACAACATCTGGAAGATCCTTCAGGATCGGGAGGGTAATCTTTGGTTCGGATCGAAATCAAACGGAGTATCGAAGTTGAACAGCGAGCGGTTCAAGATCTACAAGTCCGAAGCAGACATTCCGTATCCGGCTGTGAATGCGGTATTCCGCGATTCAAGGAATCGGCTGTGGTTAGGAACAAGAGGAGGTATTGCCATTTGGAATGGCGCAGACCGGAAGTTTGTGAAGGACAAGGATGGATTGAGTTCGGAGGTGATCAGCGATTTTGATGAGGATAAGAACGGAACCATCTACATTGGAACAGATTACGGGGTAACCACCTACCGCGATGGCAAATTCACGCAGCATATATCAGACGAAACCGACCTCAATGACTGCCGTGATGTGTTCGTAGATGGATCCACTGTGTGGCTGGGAACCAAGAACGGACCTGCCGTTTTCGAAAACGGCCAGATATCACAACCGTTCAATGCCATGGTTTTTCCACACTATGTGTTTGACGCGGTTCGGAAAGGAAAGGATATCTGGTTCGCGTATGACGATGGTGTGCTGAAATTCGATGGAAAGCGATTCGTTCAACTAACGGCCAAAGACGGCTTTTTTGATGGACGCACCAGAAGCGTGCTGGTAGGTCCGGACGGAAACCTCTGGTTCGGCACCAACAATGGCGTGTACCGCTATGACGGCAGGTCGTGCCGCAATTTCAGTGTAGCAGATGGGCTACTGTCTGATGCGGTGTATTCGCTCGGTTTTCATGCCGATGGTTCTCTGTGGGTAGGGCAGGCAAGAGGAATGTCGCGCTTGTTATTTGACAAAGGCGAGCTGGAAGACGTGATCAGGTACGGGAAAGAACAGGGCTTTCTGGGGCTTGAGTGTAGCACAAACTCCATACTTATGGATGATGATCAGAAGATATGGATCGGCACATCCAATGGTCTTGTTGAGTACGATCCGTTGCAGGATAAAGGAGCATACTTCAAGCCACTGACGCGTATAACCGATATAAAACTTTTCTCGCAGTCGGTAGATTGGAGAACCTTTTCAGACTCCACCGATCAAGATGGCATTCCGTTCAATCTGGTGCTTCCGTACGACAAGAACCACCTTACTTTCGAGTTCACAGGGGTCAGTCTTACATCGCCTGCATCCATGAATTACAGCTACATATTGGAAGGAATGGATGATGATTGGCAGCCGATCACCAATAACAATTCGGCCAAGTATTCAAACATTCCGCCCGGCAGCTACACGTTCAAAGTTAGGGCCGGATTCGGTGATGAGCTTTGGAAGAACATTCCCGTCTCGTTCCAATTCACCATCAAACCACCGTTTTACAGAACCACATGGTTCTACCTGTTATGCTTCGCGGCCGTGTTGGCCATTGCTTATTCGTACTACACCATTCGTAAGGCCAATGTTCAGATCACGCTGCAAAAGCAGAAGATCGAATCTCAAAAGGATGTGATCGAGAAGAAGAATCAGGAAATGATCGATAGCATCAACTATGCAAGCACCATCCAAACCGCCACGTTGCCCACGAGCGAACAATGGCACGAACTGCTTCCGGATTCGTTCGTACTTTATAAACCGAAAGACATTGTAAGTGGCGATTTCTATTGGCTTGCCAACAAGGGTGATGACATTTACTTCTCGGCCGTTGATTGTACCGGACATGGCGTGCCCGGTGCGCTCATGAGCATTGTAGGATACAACGGACTGAACCAAGCAGTGAAAGAACACGAACTGGACGAACCGGCCTCCATTCTCAAACATCTGAGCATGAGCGTTACAGAATCGCTGCGGAAAACAGAGCACGATGATCACCTGAGGGATGGGATGGACATTGCATTGTGTAAGCTCAATCTGCAATTGCTACAACTGGAATTTGCCGGGGCGTTCAACCCTTTGCTTATTGTGCGCAATGGCGAGGAGATACTGATAAAAGGAGACAGGATTGCAATCGGAAGCATGGATACGGCAGAGCTATCGTTTCAGAATCATCGCATCCAACTGCAGAAAGGCGATTGCATCTACATCTATTCTGATGGCTATGCAGATCAGTTCGGTGGAGAATCAGGTAAAAAGATGAAGACGACCGAAATGCGCAAGAAGTTGGTTGAAGTAAGCCAACTACCAATGACGCAGCAACGGATTGAACTGGCAAGGCATCTGGCAGAGTGGCAAGGGCAACTTGCTCAAGTGGATGATATCTGTGTGATCGGGGTTCGGGTGTGACGATTATTCGATCAGCAGCTGCGTTACGAACCTATCGGTCTCTTCTACAAACTCCTGATAATACTCCCCGGTTCCCGGACCCGAAAAACCCGTGTGTATCTGCCTTACATTTCCTTGTTTATCAATGAAAATGCTGGTGGGGAATGATAGTACATGGTTGAGCATGGGGAGTTTTTCGGCAGCCTCCTTCTTACTTGCCTTTCCCGCCAGTAGGATCTCGTAAGGAATATTGAAATGTTCTTTCAATCTGTTGAGTGATTGGATATTGGTCTCTTCGTTATCGCTTTTCTCAAACGCGAGCGAGATCACTTCCAATCCTTGTCCGTGGAATTTCTCGTAGAGCGAAACAAGATAGGCCGTTTCGTCCATGCAGTTCGGGCACCAACTACCCATTATCTGAACCACCACCACCTTGTTCTGGTACGCAGAATCGCTCAGGCTTACTGGTTGGCCCTCCAGATTTCTGAACTTGAAATTGACCTTGGAGAAGCCCGGTTTCAAGAATGTCAGCGATGTAGGGTCGGGAAGGGCGAAAGATTCATCTCGCACGCCTACCCAGTTCTCCTGCCAGTGAGAACCCGACCAGAATACGCCCCGGATCTGTTCTTCCGTGATCTTCGCTTTGAATAGAAACGCGTGTGAACCATCAAAGCACGATAGAAGCAAGCTGTCGCCTGTAACGTTGCCTTCCAGAAAACGGTAATCTCCGGTGGTGGTAAGGAACGTTCCGAATGCCCGGTTACCTTCCTGTTCAAAGATCCCAACGGCAGCATATTCGTTGTCGCTTCCAGGGCTGAAGGTCACCTTCCACTTGCCTGAGGCATCTACGCTCGGAGTGTCGGCAACCGGAAACCTTGTTTCAAACCCTCTGGTAGCTCGGAATGGGAAGTGATAATTCTCACTTCTCGAATAGTCGAAGTACGTGCCGTTGATGGAGTCACCTTCCAGCTTTCCGATCAATGCCGTATTGAAGATGGGTAAGCGTACGAAAAC
>JBFHEW010000100.1:0-7609 GCA_041583955.1 Bacteroidia bacterium
GGGTGCCAGAATCACGTGTTTCTTATGCGTGGAGGCCGCCAACTGACGCAGGAAGGTGGTTTTGCCCGTTCCGGCCTTCCCGGTAAGGAAAACGTGCCGATTCGTACTGTTCACAAATCGCGCGGCCAAAGCGGCCATTTCCGTGATTTCCAATTTCTCCATTTGAGTTCGAAGGTAGTTGATAGCATGGAAAAATGAATGTGAACAGAAGAGGTTCTCAGTGTTTAGAGCGCTGAACTTCCGAACTGCGTAAATCACGTAATCGCATGTTGTTAATAACTTTTGCCTGCAAATATGAGATTGGGGGGGGTAAATTGGCTCTATGTTAAACTAACACACCTTTACTATGAAAGACTTAAAGAGTAATTGCCGAATTTTAGTGACCACCATGATGCTCACAGGAATGATGATGATGAATGCTGACACTTTTGGACAGGCAGTGTGTTCTACCTGCAATTTATCGGGTTGCTCAAATGGAGCGCTTGCAACTGGCGCTTGTTCGTTTGCTGCTTGTGAGAATTCGAATGCCACGGGTGATGGGGCAAGCGCGCTGTCTGGTGGACAAGCATCGGGAGATAACGCTACTGCTCTTTCTCAAGGAGAAGCCTCTGGAGAAGGGTCAACCGCAGGCACTAATGGTACAGCGAGTGGCGAAAAATCAACCGCTTTCGGCCTGAGATCCTATGCCACAGGAGCCGGTTCTGTTGTTTTAGGGGAGGGTTCTTACTCGGATGGTGTGCAATCTGTTGCAATAGGAAGTTCCGTGCGGTCGACAACAGGCTACATTGCAAATCATGTTATCGGACAGGGCGTCAGCCCGTCAAACAGGTTGACGAATAGCATTTCCAACTCTTTATCGATTGGCTACAATTCTACTGTGTCGACAGTATTTATAGGCCCATCTTCTGGAAGCGGCACGCATGGCAACGTAGGCATCGGTAATATTACTCTCCCAGCCTCCTTGCTTCACGTGCGTGATCAAATAAGAGTCGGTTACGATTCGGAAGATGACGGTTCCATTATTTTCAATAATAGCACGAACTCCAACACGGTCAGCATACAATCGGGTGTCACTGCCCCGAGTTCCTATTCGCTTACCCTTCCTGTGGCCGCATCCTCAACAAACGGATACGCGCTGGTAGGCACCACGGCAGGTGTGCTCAGTTGGGCCGATCCCGATGCCAATGCCTGGAAGATCACTGGCAATTCAGGCACCAACACCACCGATAATTTCCTTGGCACCATAGACCCAGTAGACCTCATTATCAGAACATACAATACCGAGAAGATGCGGGTAATGGCAGGAGGTAATGTGGGCATTGGTACTTCTGCGCCTGACGGAATATTACATGTATTAGCTCCCACCGGCACCAATACGGACGTGGTGATTGATAAGAATGGCACGGCCTCTGGCAATTTACGTTTCAATACAGGGACTACCACACAGGTGGCTCGTATAGGGATCAATAATACCGGGGGTACAACATCAAACCACCTGTTCTATGAGAATCTGGGCAACGACCTTGATCAGATCTTTCGAGTGACGGTCGGTAATACCCTTACAGAAGCCATGCGTATTGATGGAACTACGGGTTGGGTTGGTATTGGTGCTCCGGTGCCTGGAGCCAAACTAAACGTAAGAGATCAGATTGATTCTGGAAGAGAAGAACTGGCTCGTTTCAATGTGGCTGATGCTCCCTTAGATTGGCTGCAAATCCGGAACGGTACCAGCAACGATGATGAGTTTGTACCGGAAATATTCGGAGAGACGGTCAATCACAACGATCAGGCATTGCGGCTGGTGGCTTCCACCGACCAGGATGGGGTGTCCGATATTCTACCTGCCATGGTATTCATCTCTAGAAAGAAAGTGCCAAGCTCTACCGATGTATTGACCAATCGTGCTTTGTTTGAATGGCGCAACAACAGTTCTGTCAAAATGCATATGAAAGCAGACGGCAACCTCGGTATCGGTACCACCGCGCCAAGCGAAAAGCTGCATGTAGCTGGGATGGTTAGAATCAATACGTTGCCAGCTGGATCAGGAAATCGAGTAGGATACAATGGATCAAACCAACTGATTGACTGGGATGCTTCATCTGTCCATTTCAAGAACAACATTCAGGATCTTGAGTTTGACATGGCAGCATTCTTGTCAATGAGACCAGTATCATATGAATGGAAGGAGGCTTGTGGTGGAAGCGAAGATGTTGGATTTGTTGCGCAAGAAGTTGCTGAGCAGTTTCCTCCGTTAGCTACTGTACGCCCGAAACATACGATTCTGGAAGATGGTTCAATTCTACGAGATTCATTGGGGCTGGCAATTGTAGATTCAACTCAGATGGAGCCATATAGTGTCAAATATGGCCGACTGCCTGTTTATCTATACCTGCTTGCACAACGGCAAGAATCAACCATAATTGAATTGACTGAGAGAATCAATCAATTGCAGACCATGGTTGAAAGTTGCTGTTCACAACCTCAGTATCGCGTTGGTGACGAGCCTGTTGAAACCATGCTTGAACGCAAAGGAGCTTTTGATGAGTTTGTCCTTTTACAGAACGACCCCAATCCATTTGCCGATTTTACGGATATACGGGTATCCCTACCGGAAACGGTTAGAAATGCCTCTTTGTTGATAGTTGATATAAAGGGAACGGTCATGCTGAATGTTCGACTTGAAGACAGGTCGGAGACGGTGCGAATTTATTCTTCCGATATTGGAAAGGGCGTTTTTACCTATTATCTTCTTAGCGAAGGCAATGTGGTGGCAAGCCGTAAGATGGTATCCTCCAAATAATAGTAAAGATGAAACGACTTCTTTATGGCCTCATGGCGGGATTGTTCCTGCCTGTTAGTATCATTGCACAGTGCACTGATGAATGGGTGCAACAAATTTCCGGTCTACCAACGGGAAACCTTGCGAATGTGAGTCCCAGCATGGTTGTAGACCACTTAGGCAATGTGATTGTATGCAATGTCATAGTAGGCGCAGACACCATTATTACGGACGATCAAATATTCCCTGAGACCTATTCCTTCACCCCGAACTCTGATTTGTTTTTGGCAAAATACAATAGCTTGGGCTCCCTTGTGTGGCTGAAAACTATTATCGGAGAGCAAGATTGTGCACCATTGGATATTGCCGTTGATGATGATGGCAACATCTATGTTGGTGGCTTAATGAGCCACTCAATCACAATCGAAGGTGTGGTTTATGAAAGGCCTGGAGCCACCCAGTTGGGTTTTTTCATCATGAAACTATCTGCATCGGGCGATTTGCAATGGCTTCAGAAAAGTGATTTCAACGGTTCGCGATGCTATTCTCTCTATTGGACGGGAGAGGATCTTGCATTTGCCATTCCGTTCACAGGTACTGTTGAACTAGACGGACAGGTGTATTCTGCTGATGTTCCCGTAAATCCTTCCTATCAGGACATTCTTTTTGGAAGACTGAGCCCCAACGGTGAGTTATTGTCAGCATTTCAAATCGGTGGCATGGGTAATGTTGATGTAAGAGCGTTGATATGCGATGAATCAGGCTATCTTCTGCAAGGACAATTCGATCTTGAGCTCACATTTGATGGTGCCACTCTCACAACTCCAGCTCAAGCACATTATAGCCTCTATCAATTGGCCGTTTCTAATGATGGTTCTTTGCTTTGGGCACATAAGTCAATGAATGGTCCAGACTTATATGTCTTACCGTATGGAATGGGTCTGACTAATGGTGACAAAGTCATTTTCTCTGGGGTCTATGACTATTCTGCCCTTACCATTGATGGAATGACGATTGGAAACACAGCCGCACGGGATATTTTTGTTGGGGAATTGAATCGTTCAGATGGTAGCGTTAACTGGCTGAAAAAGGCTAGCGGTTCGCAAACCGACTACACAGAAACGCTTGTTAGTAAAGGAGCCAATTCTTGGCTTGGGGGCTATTTTTGGTCATCACAGTTTGATTATGAAGGGTTTCAACTTGACAATACAAACGATGGAGAGTATGATGGATTTGTTGTGAGCATTGATAATGATGGGAAACCTCGTTGTGGAATTGGCTTTCACGGAAATGGTCAAGAAGCGATCAGAAGCATTCAAATAACAGAAGACCTTCAATTGTTGGCTCTTGTTTCTTTCAACAACACTATCGAGTTCAATGGACAGACATACACAGCCCAAGGAAACTATGACCTTCTTGTCATCAAAACCTGCCTCCCCTGCGACACCCTCACCTCCATAGCCGAAACCACCCAAACCCAACCCGTCTCCTTAAACATTTACCCCAACCCCTTCAGCACCCAATGCCAACTCAACTACCGCACAGCGCAGGGCACACAGCCCACACTGCAACTAACAGACATGCTTGGCCGCACGGTTCAAACCATCCAACTGTCCAGTCATGAGGGCACGTACATCTTAGATGCCGCTACCCTCGGCACAGGCATCTATTTCTGTAGTTTGGTAAGTGGGGCGGAGGTGTTGGCTACGCAGAAGCTTGTTGTAATAAACCTAGAATGAGAAAGGAAATAAGAATAGATCAGTTGCAAACTGATCGTTTAATGACCAAACAAGTAACCCTTCGGAACACTTGCTCGGGCCAGGGGAAATCTTAGAAGATTGCCGGTCTATACACCAACATCAAAATTTCAACACGGAACAGAGGTAAACGATATTGCGATATTTGGCCATGCGATCATTCCTACTTGCCATTCTTCTGGCATTCACCACCACCGCCCATGCCCAGGAGATTGAAACAAAGATCAATTCGAAGTCGCAACGCCTTCAGGAAATTGAGGAAGAGACCAAGAAGATCCTCGATGAGCTGGAGCAGTTGCGTCTTCAATGGATAAGACAAGAACTGAACACGTTGGGTAATCCTATCTATCTGAATGAGTCGTTGCAAGAAGTAAGGCACGCTGCGTTCACGTTGGGTTATTCAGAGAAGCACGAACAGGCTGCTTGGGTACAACACATCGTCATACCCGAAGTGGAATTTGCAAATGTGTCGCGCACCAACGATTTCAGACCCGACACATTGGTAACAACGGGTTCGGCCGTAGAGTCCGATTATTTCCTGAAGAAGGTGTTGCCGGACGGACAGATGGAATTCAACGGATTCGGCTATGATAGGGGGCATCTGGCGCCCTCGGCCGATTTCAGATGGAGCCAGAAGGCGCTGAGCGAAAGTTATTTCTACAGTAACATGAGCCCTCAACGGCCGGAGTTCAACCGCGAGCGTTGGGCCGAGCTGGAATCATGGGTCCGCACCTATGTCATCGATTTCAAGGAACCGGTATATGTTGTTACCGGTCCGGTACTGAAAGATGGGCTGAAACAGCAAGGAGAGAACAAGGTTTCCATACCCGAACAGTTCTACAAGATCGTATTGGACCTTACGGGAGATGAGCAGAAGGCCATTGCGTTTCTGATGCCCAATGATCATTGCGCGAACCCGGTTTCGGGTTATACTACCAGTGTAGATGAGATTGAAAAGCTCACCGGGTTGGATTTCTTCAGTTCCTTGCCCGACTCGTTGGAAGACCGTTTGGAGGCCATGACCACGCTGAACGGCTGGGTGCACGAAGAAAACTCTGCTTACGGAGAGGTTGCTCCGCTCAAAGCACCGTTGCCCAGAGGGTACTTCAACACGCTTCAGGCAAAATACAAGGTGGGTGAAAAGGCAAAGATCTGTGGCACCGTGGTGGCCAGCAAACGTAGCAGGAAAGATGCCGTTTATTTGAATTTCGATCAGAAATACCCTCGCAATGTGTTCTACGCCAGCATCTGGAAGAACAACCAGAACAATTTCAGTTACGACCCCGAGAAGGAATTCCTCGGTAAGATCATCTGCGTGGAAGGGAAGGTTGAGCTATACAACGATCAGGCCCGCATCAGCGTGAACCGGGAAGAACAGGTGACGTATTGGGATGATGTGATCGGAGAAAAGGATTGAAGAAGCTCCGTTTCATAGCGCTTTTTGCCACCTTCTTCGGTTGCCAGCAGGACAGATTGCCGTGTCCTTACAGCTGTGACGACAATGGCAGCGAGCCTGACAAACGTGTCCTCATTATCGGGCTGGACGGTTGCCGGACAGATGCATTCCAGTTGGCCCATACTCCGGTGATGGATTCGTTGGCGGCTGCAGGGCATGTTTACACAGGAGTGGATCGCGGTCCGCATACGGTGAGCGCTCCAGGCTGGGCCGCGTTGCTAACAGGGGTTTGGAGCAACAAACATGGCGTTACAAGCAACTCGTACGCAAATGCGGATTTCGGTGCTTATCCCGATCTTTTCAGTAGGCTCAAGCAGTCGTTCGCGTGCAAACGCATGTATTACGCCAACAGTCATCCCATCGTATCAGAAGGCATGTTGCGTCAGGCCGATCATGGAGTGGTGACCGGAAACGATAAGGAAGCGACCGCAGAGGCCATTGAGCAGATCTGCATGTGCAGACCGGACGTCATGTTCGTACATCTCAACGACATCGACCGTGAAGGGCACGACACCGACTTTGAACCTGACAATGGAAAGTACATTGCAGAGATCGAAGACTGCGACCGGCAGATCGGTCAGATCCTGGCGGCTTTCAGAGCAACCTTTCCGGATCAGGAACATCTGGTGTTCGTCACCACCGATCACGGAGGAGAGGGTGGCGGTCATTCCAACCGTGACGATGACCCGAATGTGACCCATGTGTTCATGATCGGTAGCACAAACGGTACGTTCCGTTGGAAAGATACCGTGGCAACACAGGTAGACCTCTATCCGAGTGTGTTGCAATTCCTTGATGTTCCGGTATCCCCAGATTGGGAACTCGATGGCAGATCGTTGCTCGAGCCGTAATCAACCAGCCTGATGTAGTTGAGTGAACCTATAGGTCAGTGCAACCTACTTCCTGTACGTGATGGATTCGGCACCGACATTCGCCTTCACTATTTCCAGAAGTTGGTGCACGTTTCCCAAATTGAACATGATGCTTATGACCGTCTTGTACTTATCCGTGATGAACAGGCGTCCGGGTTTCATCGAAATACTCACATCCGTCACATCCTTCCACTTGATGGAACGTTCCTTGGTAAAAAGCTGCTGCACGGAAATGCCCTGTGCAGATGTCTTTACCGCGTAAGACAGGCTGGCAGGAATGAGGTACAGCGAGGCAAGTGTGAAGCAAACTGCCATGGCAAGCACCGGTTTCCATTCTCCGGGCTCGTCAATTTCCCAACCCGTATACAGCACACCGAACATCAACAGTCCCCACGCCAACGAGCCGAAACCTATGGCCGTGTAGCTTTTCTGTAGTTTGAATGTTCGATTCATTTTCATGCTGTGGAGCGTAGTTCGGTGCACAACAAATATAAATGGCATCAATCTAATGCCAGAATGCAGATGGTATCAGTTTAAAAGGTTTTTGAACCCTACTTTTGCGGCCTCAAACCCCAAGCATGCGATTTCTTCTCTTTCCCGTTCTTCTCTTTTCATTTTTCATCGCGCAGGCGCAATACAAGGACCCGAAAGGGTATGTGCCGTCAGATTCCAATCAGGAGTCTCCTGCCAAGTACGACTGGGAGAAAACGGCCAAGTTCAAGAATTACACCCGCGACAGCTATTA
>JBFHEW010000101.1:0-7595 GCA_041583955.1 Bacteroidia bacterium
CAATTCAACACGGCATTGGCCAGTAAAGACACTGCCAAGGCACTGGAGATACAGAAGCAGGCTTTGGAAGGAGACAAGGTTGTGAAGCAAGCTGCCGCTCAAGCAGAACAACAGCTGGCGCAAAAAAGAAGCGAATTGCTGCAACCAGCATTGAAACGTATCAGAGATGCCATGGGTGCAGTAGCCAAACGCAACGGTTTCGAGTATGTCATGAACTCGATAGACGGGTCAGGAACCTCCACCCTACTTTGGGGACCTGAAGGG
Organism: Bacteroidia bacterium; assembly: GCA_041583955.1. Taxonomy (GTDB): domain Bacteria; phylum Bacteroidota; class Bacteroidia; order UBA10329; family UBA10329; genus UBA10329. The sequence continues at coordinate 265 of JBFHEW010000101.1, forward strand.
GTTGACATCACACGGAAAGTAGTGACGGAACTCGGTATAAAACTGGAAGGTGAAACCGAAGCGCAACCAGCCTCTGAACCGGAAAGCAAGAAGAAAAAGTAAACCCCGATCAGAGGTTTAGCCAATGAGCCGCTGCTGTAAATAACAGCAGCGGCTTTCTTTTGCCCTACCTTTGAACCACCACACAATAACCAATAAGAACTGATGCTCGGACTCAAACTTCCTACAGACCCACGGTGGGCCAACATTGCTGAGAAGAACATTGAAGAAATCCTTACCGATCATGCATGGTGCGAACAGAAGGCAGCATCGAGTGCCATATCAATGACCATCCACTATCCCGAAAAATCGGAACTGGTCGAAGCCATGCTGGAATTGGCACAGGAGGAACTCGAGCACTTCCAAATGGTGCACAAACGGATGCTGGACCACGGCCTTATTCTGGGAAAACCACGGAGAGATGAATATGTGAGAGAACTGATGACCTTCTTTCCGAAAGATGGCGCCCGCGAAGACAAACTGGTGCATGACCTGCTCATCTCAGCCATGATAGAGGCCAGAAGCTGCGAGCGTTTCAAAGTATTGGCAGATAATATTGAAGACCAGGATCTGGCAGCCTTTTATCGCGAATTGATGGTGAGCGAAGCCAATCACTACACCCTATTCCTCAATTTTGCCCGCAGATACGGAGAGCGCAAAACAGTCGATCAAAAGTGGAATGCCCTGCTCGAATTTGAGGCTGGGATCATGGCCAAACTCGGAAACGAGGAAAAAATCCACGGTTAAAGTCAGATAACGACCGAACTTATCGGATTTGGTTCGCTGAAGAATGAAATGATTTTCATCTTTGGTGGCCAAAATGGAAAACACCTACTACAACCTGATTGAACAGACCTTTGAATTCCCGCAGGAAGGATTTGAGGTCGTAGACAACAAATTGCAATTTCATGGTATTGATCTGATGAAGATCATAGAGCAGTACGGCACTCCGCTGAAGCTCAGCTACCTCCCGAAGATCTCGCAACAGATACAACGAGCCAAGGGCTATTTCAGGAACGCCATGTCAAAACATGCCTACGAAGGCAGCTATACCTACTGCTATTGCACAAAGAGTTCTCACTTCTCGTACGTGCTCAATGAGGCCCTGAAGAATGACATCCATTTGGAAACCTCTTCTGCGTTTGACATTTACATCATTCACAAACTCTTTGAGCAAGGCCGCATTACGAAAGACACGTTCATCGTTCACAACGGTTACAAGCGCGACCTCTATGTAGAACTCATAGCACAACTTGTGAATGACGGTTTCAACAGCCTTCCGGTATTGGACAACCTTCAGGAACTGGAACATTTCCGCCCGCTAATAAATCGCGAATGCAACATCGGGCTCCGAATTGCCACCGGAGAAGAACCGCAATCCAACTACTACACGGCACGCTTAGGAATACGGCATCGCGAGATTCAGGACTACTATGAGAACGTGCTCAGGAAAGAGAAGCTGTTCAAATTGAAGATGCTTCACTTCTTCATTGACAACGGAATAGAAGACAGTCTGTACTACTGGAACGAACTTCAGAAATGCCTTAAGGTCTATTGCGACCTCAAGAAAGAGTGCCCTACACTAGATTCGCTGAATATCGGAGGTGGATTTCCTGTGAAACACTCCTTGGCAGACGAGTTCGATTATCAATACCTCACAGATGAGATAGTGAGGCAGATAAAGGAGTATTGTGCGGAGCAAGGGGTTCCTGTACCGAACATATTCTCTGAATTCGGCAGTTACACGGTAGCAGAAAGTGGGGCCGCCATTTATTCCATCATCGACCAGAAACGTCAGAATGACGTGGAATGGTGGAACATGATAGACAGCTCTTTCATCACCACACTGCCCGATACGTGGGCCATTAACCAACGGTTCATTATGCTTGCCATTAACCGCTGGGACAGCGCATTTGAGCGAGTGAACCTGGGAGGACTTACCTGCGATAGTCAGGACTACTACAACGTGGAGGCCCACGTCAACAACATCTATCTTCCAGAATACAGGAAGGAAGAGCCGCTCTACATCGGTTTTTTCAACACCGGTGCTTATCAGAATGCGCTCGGAGGCTACGGTGGAATTCAGCATTGCCTCATCCCATCGCCAAAACAAATTGTGATCTACGAGAACGAGCAAGGAGAGATCGTTTCCGAACTGTTTTCTGAAGAACAAGGCCACAAGGGAATGCTCGAAACATTGGGCTACCGATAGGTAAAAAGTTCTGCGTAACCTTTCCTGTTTTTAATCGTTACGAGTATCTCGCAGAACTTCATAAGAGATTCTTTTACATATTGAACTCGTTTGTATATTGGCGGCAGGAAACCAGGAACTTGGACGGAACCTTTAACTAGAATTCGTTTGAGAAAATCATTACTTAAAAGCTTACTACTCAGTAGTTGGTCAGTGGCTTTTATCTTCATTGTTGGGTGCGAATCTGGTTCAAAAACCGATTCGGGGGTTGACATCATCCGAGAAGGACGCATCGTCTACAAGCTTACCTATCCGCAGTTCGAGGAGGACAACATCTTTACTTCCATGTTCCCGCGTGAGATGTCTTTCAAATTCAAAGATGACAACACCGTGAATGAGCTGAAGACCTCCATGGCCGTTTTCAGCACCCTGCTGTTGGCCAACAACAAGGAAAAGAAGGTCACTCATTTGGTACGGATCGCCAACAAATACTCTGGCCTCGAAATGGATAGCATTGAGATAATGGAGGAATACGGCAAGAAGCCAGATGGTATGAGTATCATTCCGACCGATAGCACGAAAGAGATTGCCGGGTACAAGTGCCACCACGCATTTGTGACCTTTGAGCATGATTCTACCCGGAACTTCAGCATCTTCTATACCAACGACATCGGCATCAAAGACCCGAACTGGTGCACTCCATTCTACGAGATAAGTGGTGTTCTCATGGAGGCACAGGTCAATAAATTCAACATCGATATGCACATGATAGCTACCGCTGTCATTGCAGAAGAGTATCCTGAAGAGGATTTCATCATCACAAGAGAATACCAGCCCATCACGGTAGACGAAATGGCTGATATTTTCCAAAGTTTCTAGTTGATAATAACGTAACGCGCCACGCGTTCAAACCAACTATCCGACAACTGGCTTGTTCGGGTTTTTCTTACATTTGAACTCGCGGGCGGAATGGCTGAAAAACAGGAAAAATCGACTACTAAAAAGGACAGCTCAAAATCTCCGAAGGGAAGCAAGAACAGCCCTTTGGAGTTTTTGCGTGATTCGAGAACCCGGACAATTTCAGGGCTGTTCATCGTTATGGTGTCGCTGTTCCTCACGTTATCGTTTGTTTCGTATTTGATCGATGGGCCCTCCGACCAGAGTCAGACCCAGGAATTTTCCGAAACATTGGCAGACCCCGATCAACAGGTGAACAACCTGATGGGTAAACTCGGTGCTATTATTGCCGAAAAATTCATTTACGATTGGTTCGGAATTGCAGCGTTTCTTTTTCCTTACCTCCTACTTCTCATAGGACTAAAAATACTTTTCCGCAAGAGCTTTATTCCCATCGGGAGATCCATCAAGCATTCCATCTTCTTCCTGTATGTACTCCCACTGGCAATGGGATTTCTGTTCACGGAGAATTTCGCCCTGTCTGGTGCTCTTGGATACCAGCTCAATCGGTGGACAAGCAGTCTTGTAGGTAATATAGGCACAGCCATTCTTCTCTTCTTCCTGGCTGCAGTCTATGCAGCAGTGGTCTTCAACTTATCTGTGGATGCGATAAAAGCACTTTTCGCTCCCAAACCAAAGGAGCCGGTTTCGGAAGAAGAGGAAAGCTTTGAACCAGTGGCAGATGTGACGGTGAAAACCAATGAACTGGACCTGAAAGAGACCGTGGTCAAGAAAAAGCCCGTGGTAGAGCCAACACCAGAACCTGAATTGAAATTGGAAACAGTGCCATTTGAACGGCCCAAACTGGAGGATGCGCCTACTCCCGATGCAAGCCCTTTGCTGGAAGACGTGCAATTTGACATTGAAACCGTATCGGTTGAAGAACAGACGGTGGAAGAAGCCGATGGCGAAGGAATGGGAGAATACGACCCTACCCTGGACCTAAGTCATTACAAAAAACCAACGCTCGACCTACTTGAATCCTACGGAAAAGGAGAGATCTCGGTCGATCAGGAAGAATTGGAATCCAACAAGAACAGGATCGTCTCAACCCTCAAGAACTATAATATTGAGATTGAGCGCATTAAGGCAACCATCGGCCCTACTGTTACACTTTACGAGATTGTTCCTGCGCCCGGAATACGCATATCCAAGATCAAGAATCTGGAAGATGACATTGCACTGAGCCTTTCCGCATTGGGAATACGGATCATTGCTCCTATTCCAGGAAAAGGGACCATTGGTATTGAAGTACCGAATCTGAACCCCGACACGGTGTCGATGAAAGCGGTGCTCAGTTCGGAAAAATTCCAGCATTCGAAGATGGAATTGCCTATTGCCTTAGGAAAGACCATTTCTAACGAGACCTTCGTTACCGACCTCACCAAAATGCCGCACCTTCTTATGGCAGGTGCTACGGGCCAAGGTAAATCGGTAGGATTGAATGCTGTTCTGGCCTCCATTCTGTACAAGAAACATCCCGCTCAGGTCAAGTTCGTGTTGGTAGACCCGAAAAAAGTTGAACTCACCTTATTCAATAAGATCGAGCGTCATTTTCTGGCCAAGCTTCCTGATACGGAAGAAGCCATCATTACGGATACGCAGAAAGTGGTCACGACCTTGAACTCGCTCTGCTTGGAAATGGATAACCGCTACGACCTATTGAAGGATGCACAATGCAGAAATCTGAAAGAGTACAATGCGAAATTCATAGCCAGAAAACTGAATCCGAAAGAAGGCCATAAGTTCCTTCCTTACATCGTTCTGGTGGTGGATGAGTTTGCAGACCTTATCATGACCGCAGGGAAGGAAGTGGAAACGCCAATTGCCCGTTTGGCACAACTTGCCCGTGCCATTGGTATTCATCTCATTATTGCAACCCAGCGTCCATCCGTCAACATCATTACCGGAACCATCAAAGCCAACTTCCCTGCCAGAATTGCTTTCCGGGTCACCTCAAAGATCGACTCAAGAACGATATTGGATGCAGGTGGTGCCGACCAACTTATCGGCCGTGGAGACATGTTGATGTCAACGGGAAATGATATGATCCGTCTTCAGTGCGCATTCATCGATACCCCTGAAGTGGAGCGGGTGGTGGAATACATCGGCAGTCAGCAAGCGTATCCGTTTGCGTTTGAGCTTCCGGAATACATTGACGAGAATAGCGGTAGCGGAGAATTCGGATCCGTGGATGATTCAGACCGTGATGCATTGTTCGAAGAAGCGGCTCATATCGTAGTTCAACATCAACAGGGATCTGCATCGCTGCTTCAGCGAAGATTGAAGTTAGGGTATAACCGTGCTGGCCGAATTGTGGACCAACTGGAAGCTGCCGGGATCATTGGTCCCTTTGAAGGAAGTAAAGCCCGTCAGGTTCTCATTCAGGACATAACGAGTTTGGAACAGAAGTTGCAGAACAACAATTGACAATCATTCAACATGCTTAGAAAATTACTGGCTACCGCCCTTATCCCTCTTTCGGTTTTTGCTCAATCTGACGAGAAATCGAAAGCAATACTGAAGGCCGTAAGTGCCACCAATAGTGCTTACAAGGACATCAGTGTATCATTCAGTTATACCCTTGAGAACAAGGAAGCAAAAGTGAACGATACACGCGATGGCAGCTTGACACTTGCCGGAAACAAATTTCATTTGCAACTGATGGGGCAGGACATATACAGCGATGGTAAGATCGTGTGGTATGTAATGAAGGACGACCAGGAAGTGCATATCAAATCCATTGAGGATTTTAAAGGTGAAACAGAATTGGACCCTGCGAACTTTTTCAGTCAGTACGACAAAGGATTCAAATCACAATTCCATTCTGATGAGACGAAAGAAGGGAAATCGCTGAGCGTGATTGACCTTTTTCCTGAAGATCCTGGTAAGAAACCCTACTCTCGGATACGGATGGGAATAGACAAGAAGACCAATCACATCGTCTATTCCAAAACTTTCGGCAAAGACGGAACGGATTATCTCCTCCAGATCAAAAGCATGAAGACCAATTCAGGAATCCCGGCCACGGCTTTCGTTTTCTCACAGGAATCATTTGAGAAGAAGGGGTTTGATGTGGTTGATTTCAGATGATCACCGTAGCAGGTTCACGCTTCCACAGAACAGCTTACTTTCTCCTTTCACATCTATGATGCTGATGCGGTACACGTACGTCTCAGCGGGTACATCCTTTCCTTTATAGGTTCCGTTCCACGTCTCATCCATCGATGCCGTGTAGAAAAGCTCCTCCCCCCATCTGTTGTAGATGGACATTTCGAACTTCTCAATTCCTATTCCCTTCGCTCCGAAACCATCATTCAATCTGTTTCCATTTGGCGTAAACGAGTTGGGGATATAGATGAAGGTTTCCGGGTCGATACGGATCATCTGCGAAGTGACATCCTCGCAAATTCCATTGATAGCCGTCATCGTTACCAGGTAATCTCCTTCTTCCGGATAGGAATTGACCGGGTCCTGTTCAAACGAAATCCCTCCATCGCCAAAAGTCCATTCAAAATCCACTCCGTTGATGGAGGTATTCTGAAACCTGATACGGGGATCAAGCATTGTTGCATCGGTCGGACGGTATGAAAAACTGGCGACAGGGGTGGTGTAAACGGAAATTGCCTGCTGCACGGTTAGCGTATCTGCACATCCTACTCCTTGCGTGGTAACTACCAGAGCAACATCATAGATTCCTGGAGAATTGTAAACATGTGTGGCAGAAGTAGTGCTTTCGGTCGTGCCATCTCCGAATATCCATTCGAACGAACCGATGGCATAGTTCGGAGCCACTGTACTTTGATCGGTAAAGTTGACGGTAACAGGGGCACAACCCTCATTCTGCGAGATACTGAAAGCAGCCACTGGGTATGGATACACCACCACATCTGTTACTCCCGAGCCAACGCATCCACTATCTGAAACGGCTGTAAGTTGAGCGGTGAACGTTCCGAAATCAGTGTATTGATGGGCTGGCTCAAAACCTTGGCCTGTTTGACCATCCCCAAAATCCCACGTCCATTGCGTAATGGTATTGTTGCTTGGAATGGTTGTGTTGATGAACGATACATCATTGCCTAAACATACATCTGAAGCGTCAATGCTTACCACAGGCGTTGGATTGACATGAACAGACTGCTCC
>JBFHEW010000102.1:0-7581 GCA_041583955.1 Bacteroidia bacterium
AACTCGTTTCACCATGCTTTCAGAAACGGAGTTCATTGCGCCACTTCCACCATCCATGAAGATGGTTTTCATTCCCAGCATTTCGCCAGCCATGGCGGTACAGGCGGCAATATCATCCTTGTCGTGTGGTAGCGGATTGGTATTGCTCATGTAAAGCGCAGTGGTCGGTTTTCCACTATCGATCAGCATGTATCCGGTCGGAATGATCTCCAGACCGCTGTTCTTCAACCTTGGAGCGGCCACCACATGTTTACCGATCAGCATTTCTGCATTTCTGCCCGAAATCACCGAAAGGAGCAGAATGGCATCTGCGTTCGGTACAACTTGCATGTTGTCGCCCGGAAAAAGAACAACAGGAATATCGCAGTTGGCCTTGATTATCTGTACCGTATCGAAAAGTGTGTTGTTTACAAGGAGGCTTCCTCCAACAAAAAACATGTCCACTCCGGCATTTCGGGCAGAAACCACCGTGCGTTCCAAGTCGTTTCCGCCAGTTTTGTCGGGGTCAATAAGCAGAGAAAACAACTTTCGTTGTTCCTGTTTTGCCTGTTGTAGATGGTTAAGCAAGTTCATCTTTCGGTCTGCAAACTTAACGAATGAACGTGGTTTTATCTCTATTTCAATTGATCAATCAATTGTTCAATTAAAAACCACGATGGATGAAGAATGGATACCCATGTGTAGCAACGGTGTCTTGATAACTCCGTTAATACTAATGGTCGAATCGTGCTTCGGTTCATTTGCATAACGTATAACCATTGCCGAACTTGCACCACACTTTTGAGTTACATGAGTAAAGTAGAAATAGAGTTGAGTCCAATACACAAGGCGTTCTTATTATTCGTTGCTCTATTGCTGCCAATTTTCGCTGTGGGGCAAAGTTGTACAGGGTTGGGAAGTCAGCAGTTCTCCAACGTGATACATGTTTCGGTAACAGGTTCTCCTACCGGTGCCGCCACTGCTGCGGACCCGGTAGACCTCGCAACGGGGTTGGGAATGCTAGGAGGGAATGCAAACAAGATCTACCTACAGGCTGGCACCTATGTGCTCACGGAAGCACTCGTTATGCCGAGCAATGCGCAGCTTATCGGAGGCTTCAATGCCGGTTGGATAAAGGATAATAGTGCGGTCACCACGCTTTTCCGCGACCCGTCCAATCCACAGATGGGACCGCCTCGGCTGATTGCCGTGGAATGCATCGGCAGAACGAATTTCAGACTCCAAGACCTCACTATCAGAACTTCAAATGCGTTAGGTCAGGGAGTGACTACCTATGGGGTCTACCTCAATAATTGTTCAGATTATCAGTTGGTAAGGTGCAAAATCACGGCCGGAAACGGAGGAAATGGCGTTCCCGGAGCGCCCGGAGCAGCTGGCCCGGCCGGAGCAGCCGGAGCCAATGGTCAACCCGGAGAGGAGGATTCGAGCGGAAACCGTTTCGGAGGAGTAGGAGCATGCTGTTCTTTCCCTGGAAGTAATCAGGGTGGAAAAGGCGGTGATGGTGGAGAGCGAGGCACTTATCAGTTCCCGGCCGGTGGACAGGCTTTTCCAGGTTATGAAGGAATTGACGGACAAGGACCTGCACCGGGTTTCGGAGGTGCAGGAGGGCAAGAGATTTTCACAGCTGTCATTTCCACGCAGTGCGATAGAACGCCTGCAAATGATGGGGAGTTCGGCTCGGATGGTGGTGATGGTGTTCCTGGTCTGCCAGGAGTTCCAGGAGCTTATTCATTCGGTGGGGGGTATTTTACGCCTGGTGCCGGCACTTCCGGTCTTGTGGGCGGAAATGCCTCCGGAGGCGGAGGTGGAGGCGGAGGTGGCTCTCAAGGAGGCATCGTTTGGGTTGCCATTCCAGAGATTCCGCCATTCATTTCTGCAGATACCATTCCGCCAAATAGTAACGGTACCGGTGCCGGAGGTGGCGGTGGCGGAGAAGGAGGAGGCGGTGGTCTCGGTGGAGGTGGCGGCCAAGGTGCAGGCGGTTCGTTCGGTGTCTTTGTCTGGAACAATGGTTTCAATGGAGTGATGAAAGATTGCCAGCTTCAATCGGGACTTGCCGGAATCGGTGGACCTGGAGGCGCGGGCGGAAACGGTGGACAAGGAGGTCCTGGAGGCGAAGGAGGTTCGCTATTCACAGCTTGTGATATTGGTGCCGGTGGGAGCGGAGGTCGTGGTGGAAACGGAGGCCCCGGTGGACAAGGAGGTCCTGGTTCAAATGGCATCTCCGAAACCTTGTATCAGCACCCTAATGGACAACCAATGGTGCTTCAGAACATCTATGGACTATCGCAACCACCTGTCAATGTCGATTTTGGAGGTTGCACCAATGCGCCCGTTACATTTTCTACAACCGCAACAGGAACGTTGCAATGGTTTTTCGGAGCAGGTGCTACGCCATCTTCGGCATTCGGTCAAACGGCAGTGGCAAGCTTCTCTACACCCGGTTTCAAAACCTTCACGCTGGTGGTGAACGGAATTGCATTCACCTACACCGATTTCATCGACATCCATGCTGTTGTTCCTGCCCTCGACCCGCAGATCCAGACCGGTCCAACGCAATTGTGTGCAGGCGATGTGGCCGACTTCAATAGCTCTATTTCTGCCAATAATTACATCTGGACACTGAACAATGTGGTGGGAGATACGGTGGTCTACAACGGTCCCAACTACTTCAACCTGCTAGGTGTTGTTTTCGATACGGCCGGGGTTTATCAGCTTACACTCACTACCGAAACCGAGTGCTGTGGTCAGTCATTCACGGATACGATCATGATCGTTGTGGACTCCATTGTTCTTCCTTCAACGGCCATTCAAACGGAGTTTGCAGACACTACGAACACTATTTGCGAACAGACCGAAGTCACCTTTACCGCAACCGCGCAGAACGTAGGGTCGAACCCTACCTACACTTGGCAGATCAATGGTAGTCCGGCCGGTCCGAATGCACCTGTGTTCACTACCGATCAGTTGCAGGATGGCGATCAGGTCACGCTCGAAGTCACTTCTTCGTTGGGCTGCGCCACTGGCGAAACCGCCTTGTCCAATTCTGTTAGCGTCACTGTCATTCCGCCACCACAGATCACCTGTCAGGCCGACTCCTTCCTTTCGAATGAACCTACTTTCTTTGAAGTGGAGGTCGTCTCCGGAGGGTTGGCACCCTTCCAATACTTCTGGTCTTTCGGTGATGGTTCTCTCGGTTTTGGAGAAACCGTGCAACACATTTATCAAAGCGCTGGGGTTTACACAGCAACGGTCGATGTATATGACTCGCTAGGGTGCTCTGTTTCGTGTCAGACGTTCATGACTATTTCTCCGAGTCTATCTGCTGCGTTTATCATTGACAGTGTGGTGGGATGTGCCCCATTCGAGGTTCAATTCACTAACCTCAGTCAGAACGCGGTAACCAACTACTGGGATTTCGGAGATGGAAACGGATCCAACCAGATAAGTCCGCAACACACTTATGTCACAGCCGGAACGTATGACGTGGCGCTTTGGGTGTATGCCGGTAACGGAAATGACTCTGTAGCGGTGTTCAGTCAAGTGGTCGTGAATCCGACTCCTGTTGCCAATTTCCAGAGTTATGAGCTTAACCCGGCAACAGGTTCAGACTCTGTACAGTTTGCAGATAACTCGCTCTTTGCCGATAGTTGGTTGTGGGATTTCGGAGATCCTGCCTCTGGCGCGAATAATTCCAGTACGGAGCAGAATCCGCTGCATGTTTTCAGTTCAAACGGGGCGTATGACGTCTCTCTCACCGTTTCCAATAGTTATGGTTGTATCGATAGCATCACCGTACCATCTAAAGTCAATGTCGGCATAGAGGAATTGGTCTCAGATCTGCAATCAACCCTGTTCCCAAATCCGGCTTCGGATTGGATTGAAATTGCTGTTTATTCTGAGGCTGCAACGAAAATGGAGTTCAGAATAATTGATGTCATGGGAAGGACTGTTCATTCGGAACGGTTGAACGTTCTTGCTGGCGTGAATCATAAGAGGTTTGATCTAAGGCAACTTGCAGGAGGCGCATACGTTCTGTCGATGCGTGCCGAGAAGGGTGAACGTTCCATGCCCTTTGTTGTTACCAAAAAATGATGTTGAATAAAGAACACGTATTCGGTTTGTTGTTCATGCTGATCTCGTCAATCGGGATGGCTCAGGAATGCAACATCATCTATGTTTCGCCCAATGGTTCCGGTAGTGGAACGCAAGCTGCGCCCACATCATTTCTGAATGCACTCTCGGTGGTTTCGCCAGGTGTGGATCACATTCGAATGGCGCAAGGCACATACAATATCTCAAACACGGTAGATCTTATCGGAGGGGTTACTATTGAAGGAGGCTTCGACCCCGTGACATGGATCAAGTCGAATAACGCACCTACCCTTATCCGTAGAGATAATACGAACGTCACACCCGCTCCGGCAAGACTGGTAGCGTTGTCGGCCGTTGGGATATCCGATTTCCATTTGCACGACCTTTCTGTGCGCGTTGACGATGCAGGTGGGAGCGGAGTCACCACGTACGGGATACATATTGATGGATGCTCCAATTATTCGCTGAGTCGCGTAAGGTCAACAGCCGGAAATGGGTCGAACGGTGTAGATGGTGTATCTGGCGTTGACGGTGTTTTCGGTGTTGATGGAGGTATTGGACAGGACGGAAATGACTGTGGAGACGGGAACTATGCGGGCGGAGCCGGTGGTAGTTCGTGGGGTGGCGGCATCGCTGCCGGAGGAGATGGAGGAGATGGCGGGCCAGAGGGGCGCGAAGCTAATTTCTGGCCTCCTTGGAATATAGACCTTGGTGACGGTTATCCTGGCGAGCAAGGCCAGACAGGGCTTGGCCCGAACCCAGGGACCGGTGGTCCGGGCGGACCAGGATGGCGAAATGCCACACCGAGCCCATGTGTTTGGCTCGTTGGATCATGCACTGCAGGACCTAACAATTTCGGACAGAATGGAGTTGATGCAGCACCACCGGGAGCGGATGGTGCTGACGGTGTTGACGGAATCCCAACCCATGTGGGTGGATTTTTCGTACCTGGAGATGGTGCTGATGGAGAAGACGGTGTGCACGGTTCCGGAGGCGGAGGCGGTGGTGGCTGTGGCTCGCATGGCGGTGCGCTTTTCGGTGATAATGGTTCTGGCCCAGGTGGCGGAGGCGGAGGCGAAGGTGGTCAAGCAGGTACAGGTGCTACCGGTGGTACCGGAGGTGGAGGTTCTTTTGGACTTTACATTTCAAACAACGGACCTGGAGGAGTTCTCAACGATTGTGTCCTTAACTCCGGATTACCAGGACTTGGCGGTATCGGAGGATTTCCAGGCGGACTTGGAGGTCAAGGTGGACTTGGCGGATGGGGCGGACAGGGTTGTGGCTCAGGTGGTCAAGGTGGCGATGGAAGTGCTGGTGGCGATGGCGGTAATGGTGGAAACGGTGCGCCAGGCGTCAGTCAGCCACTCTACGAAGAGCCTACCGGCATTCAAACTGTTCAGACCAATCTTGCTGCCAACGTAGAGCCTAACATCACACTTGGTTCAACAGGATGCACCTTCTCTGATATTTACTACTCCACCAACGCCAGCGGAATAATAGAGTGGTTCTATGAAGGGAGTACCGTGCCGATCAACACGGTTGGACAGAGCACGGTAGCTCAGTACACCGGAATGGGTTCTTTCGATCTCACCATGGTATCCAACGGAGTGCCTTATTTCCTGTCGGAATTCGTGAACATATTCATCGATGGTACACCCTATTTGCCCACCATTCAGGCCGTAGATACCATTTGTCCGGGCGATGTGGTCAATTTCAGTGCAACGTGGCCTATCAGTTTCAACGTTGAAGGCTATAGATGGAATTTCGGAGACCCATCATCCGGTGCCGCAAATACAAGCACGCTCGGATCGCCATCACACACGTATGCCAATGTGGGTACGTATATGGTCACACTTCAAACAGAATCTCCTTGTTGCGGATGGTCTAAACCAGATACGCACTACGTGGTTGTCATGCCGGTTGTGGAACCAGCGGTGTTCATTACAGCCACATCCACCGAGATATGCGAAGGCGAGTCCATCACTTTCGGGGCAGTTCCGTATGCTGGCGGTTCAAATCCCACATTCGAATGGTTTCAGAACGGTGTAAGCAGTGGAACGGGTCCTTCGTTTACGCCTAACTTCATTAGCAATGGCGATCAGGTACGCGTAAGAATGACCAGTTCTTATCCTTGTCCGGTGACTCCAACGGTCAATTCAGAAACCATCACGGTGGTAATTCATCCGACCCCAGTGGTTGATTGTAGCAATGTAACGGCCAGTTATCTGGGGGCGAACACGGGTTTCAATGCCCAGGTTTCTGTCGGTACGGCCCCATTCGAATTCTTCTGGCAATTCGGTGATGGCGGCTCGGCAACTACGCAAAGTCCGACCCATCTTTATGGTGGAACCGGTGTCTACAATGCAAGCGTAGAGGTTACGGATACATTCGGTTGTTCAACCATCTGTAACGTTCCTGTGGATATTGTGCTACCACCCTATGTCTATGCAGGATTCACGTACACGGTGAACGAACAATGCGGGTCAACCACGATACAGTTCACCGATACCACTTTCGGCAATCCGATAGAATGGACATGGAATTTTGGTGATGGAAACCTCTCCGATCAGCAGAACCCGAGCCATACGTACACGTCAGGAGGTCCTTACACGGTCACACTTACATCGTCCAACGGGATATTCAGTGATACGTTGGTTGTTCCGAACATGATAGAGCCATTGTTGGTTCCAACAGCAGAGATCATGGTAACAGAAACCGAAATATGCGATTCGATGGATCTTCGATTCTTCGATAATTCGGTCAATGCCGCTGCGTGGGAGTGGGACTTCGGAGATGTTAATTCCGGTCCAGAGGCCAACAGCAGCAATTTGCAGAACCCATATCATACGTTCAACGAGCCAGGAACTTACACGGTCAACCTTACGGTTTATTCTGAAGACCAGTGTGCGGCTACGGCTACCCCGGTCAATATCATTGTTCACCGGTCACCTGTTGCAGGATTATGGGTCGACACGAATATCGTGTGTTCGGAACTCCCGATCTTTTTCAATGATACCTCCAAGGCAGATGTTGACATCACCAATTGGTATTACCATTTTGGCGATAAGGATACCACCATTGAGGTAGATGGCAGCGTGGTGGAAATCATTGAATATACGTTTGATGAACCGGGCTGGTACGAGGTTACCCAATATGTGGTGAACAGGATAACGGGTTGCCGGGATTCCGTCTCCATCTTCATGGAAGTAAGGCCTCATCCAGTTGCCGATTTCTATCCGGACAGCGTTGCGTTGCAGCTTCCGGATACCACGATGGAATTCTGGAATACCAGTCTCAATATCGTTCCCGACTCATCTTATTGGGATTTTGGAAACGGTTACACCGTAGACAACCAGTTTGATGCCGTTGGTGTTTTTCAGGATTCGGGTCTGTTTGATGTACAGTTGATCGTCATGAGAGAAATAGGATGTCCCGATACGGTTATCATGCCGTTCAGAGTTTGGGAACAGGAAACCTTTTTCATTC
>JBFHEW010000103.1:0-7523 GCA_041583955.1 Bacteroidia bacterium
GCGCTGAACTTCCTGGCCAGAAAACGTTGTGTATTACTCAGGCCATTGCTCTTATAGTTCTCAAGTATGTTCAACGTGCCATCAATATATACAGCTCGCGTTCCTCCGAAATCAATAACCTTGGCACCTTCCATGTATTCGTTGTAAAAGTCAATAAGGTTGTAGAGTTGCGATATGCTGAGCGGAGAAACGCCTTCCAAAACATCTTCAATCACACGCATCACTTCGTCTGCCGTTATAATGCCATCGGTGTTATAGTCGGCATCTGTGAATTGAGGAGGAATGGTGGTTGTGAGCTTTTCTCCTTTGGTAATGACCAGCGGTTGGGTAGGCGATAGGCTTTTCTCTTCAACCATTTTCTTATACACCTTATCAACGCTCTGATAGACATCCTCAATAGACCCGGCTTGAGTAGGTGATTTACTGAAAACCTCTGCGCTGATCTCACTGAACAACTGATCGAATTCTCCTTCCTTTTCAACCTGATTCTGGATATTCATCATCATGATGGCCAGTTTGCTCGAGTCTTCGGCAGTAAGCGCTACTTTTCGCGAGAGGATTCCGCTCGGGTATACAGCATTCATGATGGCGCGATCAAGGGCAATAGAATCGTAGGAGTTGGCAATCATCTCATCTGTAAGCGTTACACCACGCAGATTGACAATGTTGCCCTGAGGTGTGTTTGCTTCGTCATCCCGATAATCCTCTATCACATCCTGATCGGTATCTAACGGGCACCCTGATTCATCAACTTTCACACCTTTCGGGGTGTTGGCACATTTGTCCTCGAAGTCGCTAACTCCGTCTTCGTCAGAATCTGTTAGATACATGGCATAGAAATCCACGTCTTCGTAATACTTGGTCTTAGCGCTTTTCGAATAGGTTTTACCTACGCCAATACTGTAGCTTACAGAAGCCGATGTGAAGAGGAACATATCGTTGCGCTTGTTGCCTTTACGAACACCTTCTCCTTTCTCGGAAATATCATCAATGAGGTCGGTGAACGTGTAATGGAAGCTCGCTCCGATCTTAGCGCTGAGTCTTCGGCCCATTTTAAAATCGATACCGGCCGAAACGGGCAGCGAAAAGGTGAACTGATCGTATTTACCTAGACCATCCAAGTTCTCATCCCGAAGGTCTGTCTCGTATACATAATCACGTTGTAAAGTTTCACCGGCAAGGTTGACAATTGAACCTTGTTCGTCATAGATGTATTCGTTGCCATTGGCATCGTACTTGTCGGTCTTACTATCAAAATTGATGAAAGACACACCGAATCCGATGAACGGCTGAATGATGCCCGGTCGTTTGTACAGATGATTGAAGTTATAACTGACACCAACTCCTCCAATGAACATTTCAGAACGGAAGTTGAGGTTTCTTTCTGTCGAGCGTTCGTTTACGGTAATATTTCCGTAGATTGCCGTGAGGTCAAGATCAAAATATCTGGAAAGATTGGCGCTGGCCGATAATTCTACTCCATACGTACTGGTAAAGATGTGTTGATAGTTGTTATCGTTCACATCACCGAAGTAGGTGAATACACCACCACCCAATCCGATCCGAGGCGCCAGCAAGGCATCCTTCCCACGATTGTCGATATAATAGGAATCGTTGACAGTCTGAGCCAAAGACACAGAAACACATGAAAGCAGAAGAAAAATGCTCAGTAATGCTTTATTCATCGAAGATTCAATACCATTCGCAGCTAAAAGTAGCCAAAGAATCATTCTTGGTCAAAATAATAATCGATGAGATTCTGGATATCCTCGACAGTCTTTTCTCCTTCTCCTTCAAACAGCGTATCAATGAAATAAAGTACCTCATCAGGTGATATCATCCCGTTCTTATTCACATCTGCCCAATGGAATCCGGTCGAGAGTTTAGGAGGGGTATTCCTGATTTCTTCAACAGTACGTGTGCTTTTCTTTTCGGGGGCTCTTTCGGTCCGTGTAGATGCCTTTTCCGTTGATGGAGCAGTAGTGGCGGATTTTGCTGTTTCCGATCTGCTTGTTTGTCCGCCTGTGGCTTTCCGTTCAGATTGTTTATTCCCAGATTCAGCGCGAATATTCTCTGATGAACCAGTGCTTTCATCCTGTGGCTTTGCATCTGCAAGCGCCTCTTCAGGTTTTGGCTCAACGATGGCGAGTTTGGTTTTTTCAACACGTGCAGCCAGTTCCTCGATCTCAGAATTATCGACAAGGCCACTGAGCGAAGTATCTTGCTGAACCAAACGTAGTTCTTCTAGAACTGCGTTCATGGAACGGATACGTTCTTCTTCGCTCATAGATAGTTTCACATCGCTTTTGGTCTGCATTTTTTCCATGAGTCTGACCTTGGCTTTAAGCACGTTCAAGGCGTTGAATTTCGACTCTTCGGCCGAAAGTTCTCCATCGATTTGTCGGAGCACTGCCTTAGAGCCATTCAGTCTTTCTGTCACATCCTTCAATGCTTTCTGTGAACCTTCTTTTGTAGCGAGTCGGGCATCATCCAATGGAGGCATTGCAGGGGCCGATGGTGCGGCATTGACATTTTCGTTAGTACGCGCCACGAACGATTGAACCTCTGCCAAGTGAGCATAAGCAGATTTTAGTTGGTCTTTCACAGTTGCAACCTGAGATTTCTTCAATCTCTTGCTTTTCGAGACCTCTGTCTGGGTGCGCCCAATTTCATCCAATTGCCTGTCTGTCTCTGATTTAAGGAGGTAGACGTCCTGCTTCTGAGCCAAAAGCTGCGCCTGCTTCTTGTCGGAAGCAGATTCTTGCGCAAACAACGGTTGTTGCTCTACCGATTGCTCAACTGGTTGTTCAACTTCTTCATTTACAGATGCAGCGCTGATGGATTCTGCTTCTGCAGACTCCTCAGTTGTCTTGTTCGAATCTTCTGTGATCTCTTTCGACTCTGGCTTTGGATCTTGCGCCAACTGATCATCAAACCGCTTTGGTTTTGAAGCGTGCTTGGTTCTACCAAGGAAAACACTCAGGCCAATGGACCCGTAAAGCTGATTGTCAAAACCTTTTTCGCCTTTCCGACTACCGACACTTTCCGAACTGACATTATCGATCATGTCAGTAAAATGAAGCGCATAGGTAAAGGCAGCATTTATTCCAACATTTTTGGAAACTTGGAATCGGATACCGGCATTTATCGGTAGCGTGAATGCCAACTGCGAGTACTTTTTCAACCCGTCAAGGTTGGCATCGCGTAAATCCGTCTCGTATACGAAGTCACGTTCCAGAATGGTAGATTCCGATGGGTCAACACTTCCTTCCACCTCGGCTCTCGTAGTTCCGTCCGACCAATATTGGTAGGTTACTCCTGAGGCACTTTTCAGGTCACCTTTTGAACGGAAGGAAAGAAGACCGACACCAACCCCAATATACGGTCTGATCAATTGCAAGCCGTTATCGTTCGGTTTCAGGAGCGGATAGAAGTTGTATTCCACGCTGAGCTGTTGGCTGAATAGGGTTGTTCTGAAATTGACGTTGGTAGAGCTGTCGCGCATTTCTTCCCCGCGTACCGAGCCGGTGTACAGCGCAAAAGACGCATTCAAGGCTTTTGAGATCCGTTGCGTGATTGTAAACTGATAGCCGAACTGCAAGATAGGAGAGGGGGCAGGCCTGTTGAGACCTACGTCTCCCATCAGATGGTTAATGCCGAAGTTGACACTTAAAGTGGGCAACTCGAACATCACATTGTCTTTTGCCCGCAAGGTATCTGTACTCTCCTGCGAAAATGCTGTGCATTCAAACAGGAGGACCAGGACGATTATGGTAAAAATGTTTCTACGCATTCCTCTTATCGGAATGTTAAGGTAAAAAATAACCCGGTTGGAGCCGGGTTATAATGTTCGATTTCAGTTCAGCATCACTGACCAGCAATGTCCAACGCTTCTTTCACATGAATTCTGGTGCCATTGTTGTAAGCCGTTACGAACGGTCCTTCAACGCTATTGTTGTCTCTCAATTCATTGCTGAATGTCTTTGCCGGACGGTAAGAACCGAATTCTCCTACGACATATTTGAAGAGACCTTCGTGCTCCTCAATCACCACCGCATCTGAAATTCCGTATTTGGTCTGGAAGAATGATGGATCAACCTTGTTTGGACCAGCCGCCACCTGAACTCGGAACACGAGTCCTGCCTTCGATTTCAGCATTGCATCATTGTAATCGTTAGCGGCAACTTCCTGAATAGGTTGAGCTGCTTTTTCAGCCTTTTTCGCTGCTTCAGCTTCTTTTTTCTGACGTGCAGCTTCAGCTTCCGCAGCCTGTTTTGCTTCTTTGGCTTTTCTTGCCTCTTCCTCTTTCTTGGCTGCAGCAGCTGCGGCAAGTTCTGCTGAGTTGTCAACTGCAGTTTCCACTACCGGCTCTGCTGCTTTTTCGACTTTTGCAGCAGTCGTTTCAACAGGCTTGGTTTCGGTTGTCACTACCTCGGTTGCCGTTTCTTCTACAGGGGCTGCTTGCTCTCTTGCGGCATTTGCGGCATCGATCTTAGCCTGCTGGTCTGCAAGGATCTTGTCCATCGCAGCCTGCTTGGCAGCTTCAGCCTGGTTTGCTTGGATTGCAATGATATCCTTCGGTATCACAAGCTTCTCTGTTTCGTTGTCCTTGATGTAGGCAAAGGTTCCATCAATGATCTGATTTCCGCTGAGCGAGGCGTCTACAGCTACCTTGTAAGATACCTTGAAGTCTTCATTTGGCAATGCCATCCACAGGAACTTCACTTTTTGATCTTTGAAAGAGAAGGTGGCATTGGCAGTTTCCATTGCCTCAGCAGTGAAACCCGGAGGTAGCTGCTGTTGCAGCTTAGCAAATCCTGAGACATCGCCTTTCGCAACATTTATCTCCACCGTGAAGTTTCCTCCTGGTGCTGCTGTAGCAGGTAGTTTGGTTTTAACTGCTACTTGAGCCATCAGACTTCCTGAGAACAGGAGGGCTGCTACTGAAAAGATTGTCGATCTTTTGATCATGCTGTTCGTTTTAAGATTCTAAATGGGTGACTAAGGTATTATTTTTTGTTATTGATCGAAGAAGTAGTCAATAAGTCCCGTAATGTACGTGGCGGTCACATCCAGCTCTCCGTCAAAATATCGGTCTATGGCGCTATATACTTCGTTGATGCTGATGATTCCATCACCGTTCTGATCGACCAGAGCGTAAGGAGAATCATTCATTACCTCGCTCATGAGTTGCTCTTTACTTAACCTATCACCCTTAGAGGAGTTGTACATTACTGCCATGTCAGGGTAAACCTCAAACATTCTGGCGCGCACAGTTGCCAACGTGTCTTCAGGTCTGTAATTCAGCATCTCATCGGTGAGTCCAACTCCGACCTTATTCACATTCAGGTTAGCATCGGTACCAGGTTCTTCGTCTTTCAGGTCATCTACACCATCGGCATCCGAGTCTATCGGGCAACCTTTTGTATCTACTTTGATGCCGGTAGGAGTTTCTGGGCAATAGTCTGAAACGTCCGGGATGCCATCACCATCAGAATCGGTGTTCGCATCCATTGCAAAGAATTCCATATTGTCAAACGGTGTCTTCTTCTCTTTTTTCTTGCTGAAGAAATCGAAGTGATACGAGACTGAAGTGAACAGGAACATGTCGTTCGCCTTGTTTCCTTTACGTCCTTCTATGCCGTCTCTTGTGTAGTTATCGATGAGGTCGGTGAATGCATAAGAGAAGGTCGAAGTAAGACGAATGGCCGAACGTGGTGAGACCTTGAAGTGCAGTCCGAAAGTAAATGGTAAGGCCAATGCGAATTGCTTGTAATTCCCCAGACTATCCAAGTTGGCCTTTCTTAGGTCTGTTTCATACACGTAATCTGCCCTAAGGATTTCGGCTGCTGGTTCATTGGTTCCATCGGTCGGTTGCGGTAGGCTTCTAAGTGTACCATCGCTCCAGTAGTTGTACGCAACTCCGTTCTCGTCTTTCAGGTCACCTTTGGCATCAAAATTAATGGCACCAACACCCACGGAAATGAACGGGTTAAGAAACCTGTTCGGGCGTAGTATTCCCGCAAAATTGTAGGAGGCGTGAACGTTGAAGGCAATGATGTCGGTACTGAAATTCCGATTCGATTCCAACGATCGTTCTCTTGCAGTGATCTTACCGTAGGCAACGTCAAATCGAACTCCGAAAGAAGGACTGAAATTCTTAATGACGCTCGCTTGGACGCCATAGTTGTTAATGAGAGGATTGATCCTTTCATTATTGTTGATCTCACCGAAATAGTTGAAAAAACCAGCTCCGAGTCCAATGATGGGTTTATAGATCGTGTTTTCCTCATTCCATGCTTTACGCACGCTTCGGATAGAATCGCGTGAGGCGCGCTCGGATTCGACCGCAATGGCAGTATCTTCGGAATTCTGAGCGTAACCGAAGAAACCGAAACCGGTAAGGATCAGAAGGAGAGTTATTCTGTTTCGCATCTCAGGCCTATTGATCGAAGAAGAAATCGATGAGGTCATGAAGTTTCGCTGCTGAGAAATCAAGTTCTCCTTCAAAGAAAGCATCAATGGCCCATGTAATTTCGTCAGCTGATATGAATCCGTCCTTGTCTCTGTCAACAACGGTAAAGTCTCCTAATGCCTTGGATTTCTCTTCTTCCTTAGGCTTTTCAAATGAGTAGTAATTACCCACACGTGCCAATTCCATGGTTGGGTAAGCTTCGTAGATGATGGCGTGGGCCACTGCATTGGTGTCTGGCAGTACAATGAAATCAGGATCGATGGTCACCCCATTGGCATCAACCAAAGCGCCTTCGGCAGAGGTTTCCGCATCACGGTAATCAGGAACACCGTCACCATCAGAATCGAGCGGACATCCGAACGCATCAACAGGTCCTGAAGGTGTGTTGGCACAAAGGTCTTCTATGTTTATTACACCATCACCATCGTCATCCGCGTTGTCAAGTGCGAGGAAATCGAAGCTGTCGTACTGGCTTGAATCCGGTTTTTGCTTTTTGGCCGCAATGTGGTATGCGAATCCAACAGAGGTGAATAGGAAATGGTCTGTCTGTTTACCGTTCTTGTAGGCATCCAAATGATCGGTCAGACTCCAATAGTACGTTGCACTGATATCAGCATGGAACATCCGTCCGAATTTGTAACGCAGACCGATACCCATAGGGAAAGCAAGTCCAGTGTTGGTCAGTTTACTTCCATCATAAGAGTCTTTCAGCTCCGTTTCGTATTTGTTGTCAATATCCAATGCAATGGCGTTTCCTTGTTCGCCTTGAACGAAGGGTCGGTCCATCACCCTTCCGCCTTCTGCCCAATAATAATATGTATTGCCATCAGCGTCTTTCAGGTCTGCTCTAGAAGTTGCATTGAAAATGTATCCGACTCCACCGAACAGGTATGGAGACCAGTTGGATGCTCTGTTTATGAATAGATTGTTGTCAAGATATACATTGACCTTGAAGTCTACGTTCATGAATTCGGTTTCAACATTTCTGTTACCGAGATTCAGGTTTTCAGGCGTAGAGGTGATCGGACTTCTTTCCGTTACACCGAGC
>JBFHEW010000104.1:0-7515 GCA_041583955.1 Bacteroidia bacterium
ATGGTTAGAACAGCGGTGAGTAATCAGCTTCAAGTTGACTAAAAGAAATCCAGTACAAATCCACGAATTCCAACGCCTCCCATGAAAAGGGCGAAAAGGAAAATGAGGGAAAGAATCACATTTTCAATTTTAGAATTGGCGTGTTCGCCCATTATCTTCTTGCTGGAAGTGAGGTAGAAAATACCACCGACCGTCACTGGCAGTACCAAAGCCGCAAAAGCTTGGCTCGCCACCATAACGAACACAGGCCGCGCATGGAAAATCGGAACGACCAGTCCTAGGAGCGACATGACGAGCACGATCATTCGGAAATTGAATGTCTTCAAATTGCGCTCCCAGCCGAAGAAATCGCAAAGCAACCAAGGCAAAAGCAATGTGTTCGGAAACTGAGATGAAAGCCCCGCAGCCGTAATTCCAATGACGAAAATGCCTACCGCGTATTTACCGGCCACAGGTTCGAGCAACGGGATCATTTCGCTAGCATCATTCAATGATTGTCCTGCCAAGTAGAGCGTTCCAGCAGCCGCAGCCATGATGGAAGCGGAGATCAGAAACATCATGGTGGCGCTCACAGCCGCATCGCGGTTCTGAATTTTCATGTCCTGAATTCCCCAACCTTGCTCTTTTACCAACGTGGTCCGAATGATAAAAACCATGGACGAAACCGTGGTTCCGACCATTCCTGCAATGACCAAATAAGAACTAGAATTTGAGGCTGCATTTGTGTCTGGAACGGATGGAATCAGTCCATTCAGAATATCTGAGACCGGAGGCATCATCAACACGAAATTGATAAAGAACGCAAAGCCCATGAATGCGACCATTCCTGCCAACGCTTTTTCAAATGTGGAAGTGGTTCCCACGAAGAAAATGGCGTAGATCAGCGCAATGGAACCACTTGCCCAAACTATGGGAGAAATGCCGCCATCGACCCACATCAACGACCATTCATGCAGCACATCGGCCACAATTCCCATCACACCCATAATTCCTCCAGAAACATTGACCGTCAGTGCCACCAACAAGAACATTCCAAATGCGGGATGAATATGTTTCCGAAATGCGGCCAAAGCCGTTTCACCCGTCACAATGGTGTATTTGCCGAACAGGCGAATGAGATAATACGTGACCAAGCACGAAAGCAGAATGGTCCAAAGCAACGCCATGCCGTAGTTGGCACCCGCTTTTGCCATGGCCGTCACGCTTCCCGTTCCGATATTGAAACCGATAAGGAACAGACCAGGAAGAATGGACTTGATGAAGTTTTTCATGCTACAGACCTCGAGACACCCACTCCGGTTTTAGAGTTCGCTTATGTGCAGCCGCAAATGCTTCTTCAGTGATCTCTCCTAAAATCGGTTGAAGTTTACGATACAGATAGTTTGCATCATCCATCAAACGCGGGTAATGGATCAAAGCAATCTGCTGATCATGTTTGGCGCATTCTACCAACAAATGGCTTAGCGACCTCAGAAGTACAAACTGTTGTTTTTCCGGATCGGATGTTTTTATCATTCCGCCTGCGTGGCCACGTTTTGAGCCGAAAATCCGACCGAGAAAACCCTTTTTCTTCAGGTTCTCTTGAGACACCTTTACTCTACTGTTTGCGGCTTCAGAAATATCGCGGATCGGAATGATGATCAGATCCAACTTGATGTTGGAATCCTGCAAAACCTCCTCGATGTAATTGGAGATGTTCGGGCTTTTCACAACGTAAGACGCATTCTCATCTCTGATATTCGATTCCAGTCCAGCTCGACCAATGGCGTCCAACTTTCCATCTAACTCGTCTATGGAAAAACCGGTGTCCAACCCCAATCGCGTGAGCAACTGAACCAGAAACGAGGTTCCCGTCCTGCCCGTACCGGTAATGATCACGTGGTGCCTCATTTCATCTGTTTCATTGCCTCGACAACCTCGGTCACTGGCATTTGGCACGCCTTATCTACACAAACATAAATGCGTGTACCACCTTCAACCAGCCTGTTTTCGAGCAGCGGCAAACCGTTCTCGGTTTTTCCACCAACAAGCATTTTGTTGGGTTGGTAATACTGCTCCAATTCTTGTCGTTTGGATTCGGCATTGTTCCCGACCATGGCCACTTCGTAGAACGGATATGCTTGGTACAATGCCAATTCCAACCAATTGGAATACCAACTCGGGCCTTGGGAAATACTTGGTTTCACGTTTTGGAACATCTGCTCTGCAATCTTCAGATACTCCGCATTATCGAAATAATGGCCAAGAAGGAAAAGCCCTTTTGCGATGCTTGAATTGGATGCTGGAATCACGTTATCGGTCAACTCCATTTTGCGGGCAATAAGTTGCGCATCGCTGTTGGAATTGAAGTAGAACATACCTGATTCAGCATCATGAAAATGCTCGATGGTGTATTTGGCCAAGGCATCAGCCTCATCCAACCATTTTCTATCGAATGTTGCTTGATATAGAGAAATCAACGCTTCTATGGTGAAGCAGTAATCTTCCAGAAATCCGTTGATGGTGGAGCGGTCTTCCTTGTGATTATGCCAGAGTCCGCCATCCTCTTTTCGCTGGGTTTTTAGAATGAAATCGGCACTTTTCAGTGCAGCTTTCAAGTATTCTTCGTTGCCGAAAACACGATATGCATCGGCATAACCTTTCAGCATCAAAGCATTCCACGAGGTCAGCTGCTTGTCATCCAAT
Organism: Bacteroidia bacterium; assembly: GCA_041583955.1. Lineage (GTDB taxonomy): Bacteria > Bacteroidota > Bacteroidia > UBA10329 > UBA10329 > UBA10329. The sequence continues at coordinate 2,686 of JBFHEW010000104.1, forward strand.
CCTGGACGGATGCGTTTGCTTCTTACAGCCAATAATTTGGCATTTACAACGGCAACCTTCGCTTTCAATTCGTCAGCCGACCAGCCTTTCTGCTTTGCGAAATCTTCATCGGTTTCATCGCGCAGCAGGATGTAGTTTCCGTGTTCCCAAAAGCCTTTCTGGTTGATGTTGTAATAGTCTTTCACCCAATCGAAATCATCGCCTAAAGCAGATTTCAATTCATCTTCCTTCCAAACATAGAACTTGCCTTCTTCCCCTTCACTGTCGGCATCCAAAGCGGAGTAAAATGCACCTTCTTTTGAGGTCATTTCGCGCTTGATGAATTCCAGCGTTTCGTCCACAATTTCCTTGTAAAGCGGATTTTTTGTGGCCTGATACGCTTCCGAATAAAGCGAGACCAGTTGGGCGTTATCGTACAGCATCTTCTCGAAGTGGGGCACTTTCCAAACGCCATCAACCGAGTATCGCGCAAAACCACCACCGATCTGGTCGTAAATGCCACCAAAAGCCATTTTCTCAAGCGTTAGGTCAACGTGCTTTTGCACGTCTTTGTCGTTACTCAGAAAAGCATAGCGCAGCAGGAACTCGTAATTGTTAGGTAGTGGGAATTTGGGTGCACGGTTTGGGCCACCTTCGCGGTTATCAAATTCTGAACGCCATTTATTTAGGAGTTCAGAAATCTGCTCCGCGGTTATTTTGGAAGTATCCGAACTCTTTTGGATGAGCTCGCTTTGCTTGATTCCTTGTGTGAGATTGGTGGCGTACTCCAGTGCTTTCTCGCGGTCGCTTTCCCAAATGTTGGCAACTCGCTGAAGTACATCCAGCCATTGTTCCTTTGGGAAATACGTTCCGCCATAAAGTGGCCTTCCATCGGGCAACGCAAAACAGTTGAGCGGCCAACCCCCTCGGCCGGTCATGAGCTGAACCGCGTTCATATAAACCTGATCCACATCCGGGCGCTCCTCTCTATCCACTTTGATACAAACGAAATGCTCGTTCATGAAAGCAGCGACAGTACTATCCTCGAAACTTTCGTGCTCCATTACATGGCACCAATGGCACGCGCTGTAACCGATGCTGATAAGCATGAGTTTCTGCTCCTTTTTGGCACGCGCTAAGCTCTCATCGTTCCACGCTACCCAATCAACCGGATTGTGGGCATGCTGAAGCAAGTAAGGGCTGGTTTCGTTGATGAGGGCGTTGGTATGTCTGTGTTCTGTCATGTCTGTCTTATGAGGGTATTGTCCACTACAGGCCTGAAAAAGAAAGGTGCCCAAGAGGATGGGATAATATTGTATGATTCCCTTCATGCTGCATCAAAAGTAGAAAGTAATCAGCCCTACCTTTGCGCGGTGCAGGATTCATACATCGATACATTGGATTTTGGGCTTTCCGACACCACAAGCGTGGCTGCTGGAGATTCCGCGTACCTCATGCCTCTTGATTCGGTCGTGCCTATTGTGGAAGAACCGGTGCCAAGTCTGTTCGAAGCACATGAGATTCCGATCGGTAAGAATCCAGCGTACATCGAAAGAGTGGATTCGGTTGGAAGCTTCGGTTTTCTGATCCTGTTACTGTGTGGGCTCATCATTGTGTATGTACAACGGAACTCCGATAATGTTTTCAGCCACATCCTGAAAGCCAGTTTTGATGTGAATCAGGCCAATCAGGATGCGCGGGTGGAAAATTCGCAGCGAAGCAGGAACCTGTTCATTGTCCAGGTAATAGCCATCATCTCCGTTTCATTGTTCGCCACTGGAGCACTGATGCGCCTCTTCTCGTGGCAGATGCCGATGGGTCAATTGTTCCTCGTGGCGACAGCTGTGGTTGCCGTAGGGGTCGTTGGTAAGCGCATCCTGCTCTGGCTATTGGCACAGCTGTTCGACCTCAGCAACGAACTGCGATTTCACAGTTTCAATCAGCGCGTGCTTTTTTCGGCCACCGGATTGGCGCTTCTGCCGCTTTCGCTCTTGCTGTATTACAGTCCGCAGATACCGTTCGAAGTGATCATTTACCTTGGTGCCGCTGTAGGTATCCTGCTCTATTTGAAAGGATTGCAAAGAGGTATTTCCATCGCCTTAGCATCAAGCTCCGTATCTACGCTCCATTTGTTTTACTACTTTTGCGCGCTCGAAATACTACCTGCTTTTGTACTGATACGATTAATGCAAAACCTGTAGAAAAAACGTTCAACCCACCCATGGACAAAGTAAAGAGCATCCTCGTTTCTCAACCACAACCCGAAGGAGACAAAAACCCCTATTTCGACCTCGCTCAGAAACACAATCTCAAGATCGATTTCAGGTCTTTCATTCATGTTGAAGGGGTAGATGTAAAGGACTTCCGTTCACAGAAGATCAACATTCTTGATCACTCTGCCATTATTCTGACCAGTAAGAATGCAGCCGACCACTTCTTCAGAATGTGCGAAGAAACGCGGGTCACCGTGCCGGAAAGTATGAAGTACTACTGTGTTTCTGAGGCCATTGCGTATTATCTCCAGAAGTATGTCGTGTACAGAAAGCGGAAAATATTCTTCGGTGGAAACACGTTCAGTGATCTGGTTGAAGTGCTTAAGAAACATAAGAGCGAGAACTTCCTGCTACCGTGCATTGACGACCTGAAGCCGACCATTCTGCAATCGTTGGATGCGCTTGGTGTGAAGTACACCAAAGCGGTGCTTTACAAGACCGTGAGCAGCGACCTTTCTGACCTTGCCGATGTCAACTACGACATATTGGTATTCTACAGCCCTTCCGGAATCAAGTCGTTGTTTGAGAATTTCCCAGATTTCAAACAGAACAAGACACGCATTGCGGCATTCGGGCCTACCACTACCCATGCCGTGAAAGAGCATAACCTGAAATTGGATATCGGTGCACCGGTACCGAATGCACCTTCCATGACCATGGCCTTGGACCAATACATTCAACAGGCGAATAAGAAGAAATAGTCTTTCTGTTAAAAATATGTAAGACGGAGGGGCTTTGGGATCATGGCCCCTTTTTCTTTTCTAAATTCAACCCATTATGAACAGATATACTTTCGGAAAGAAGGAGAAACTCTGTTCCAAGTTGATGATAGATGCACTTTTCAAAGAAGGCGGATCATTCAAACAGTACCCGATAAGAGTAATGTATATGCCGCTTCAGGAAAGTGATGCAACCGCCAAACTGCTCATTTCCGTTCCGAAAAAAAGGTTCCGGAAAGCGGTTTCGAGAAACACTATCAAACGCCTTATCCGCGAAACGTACAGGTTGAACAAACCTGAATTGTTTGAAAATTGGCAAGCGCAAGGAAAATATTTTGCTCTTGCATTTGTTTACATTGGCAACGATATCCCAAGTTACCACGACCTGAATGTGGTAATGCAGCGGATTGTTGAAAAATTGAAGTCCTTTTAGCATGAAAATCCCGAACGTTTTAAAGAAACTCCGAGCCGTATTCATCATCATTCCGGTTGTTCTCCTATCGTTGCTCACCAGCAGTTATGTCGACTCCTACTTCGAAATCAGCAAGAACCTCGATATTTTCATCACCTTGTTCAAAGAGCTGAACCTCTATTATGTGGATGAAACTCAGCCGGGAATGCTGGTTGAAAAAGGAATAGATGGCATGTTGGAGTCGCTCGACCCTTACACCACGTACATACCCGAGACGGACATTGAGGATTATCGTTTCATGACCACCGGCCAGTATGGTGGAATCGGAGCTCTGATACGGAAAAAGGACAGCCTGGTGGTGGTGGCAGAACCCTACGAAGGTTTTCCGGCCATGAAGGCCGGACTGCTTGCAGGCGATGTGATCCTGGAGGTGAACGGAAAATCGACCGAAGGAAAATCCACCAGCGACATCAGTTCTGTACTGAAGGGACAGCCGAACACCGAAGTGAAAGTGCGCGTGAAGCGATTCGGAGTGGAGAAACCCTTTGATGTGACCGTGGTGCGCGAAGAGATCCAGATCAAGAGCGTTCCGTATGCGAACATGCTGAATGAAGAAGTGGGCTATGTGAACCTCTCCAGTTTTACCGACAACTGCAGCAAGGAGGTACGTGATGCCATTGTTGACCTGAAGGCGAAAGGGATGAAAAAACTTGTGTTGGATCTGCGAGGAAATCCGGGCGGACTCCTCAACGAGGCAGTTGCGCTGAGCAACCTCTTTGTTCCGAAAGGAGAACTGATCGTAAGCACCAAAGGCAAGGTGAAAGAGTGGAACAAGGATTACAAGGCCACCCAGAATCCATTGGACAAGGAAATGCCATTAGTGGTTCTTGTCAACAGTGGGTCCGCCTCTGCATCAGAGATCGTTTCGGGAGTTATTCAGGATCTTGACCGTGGGGTGGTGGTAGGTCAGCGCACATTCGGGAAAGGGTTGGTGCAGACCACTCGGCCGTTGAGCTACAACTCGCAACTCAAGGTTACCACTGCCAAGTATTACATCCCTAGCGGGCGTTGCATTCAGGCATTGGATTACTCGAACCGTAACGAGGACGGAAGTGTAGGGAAAGTGCCTGATTCGCTGATCACACTCTATCGCACACAGGCCGGGCGTACCGTGTATGACGGTGGAGGAATAAATCCCGATGTGAAGGTGGAGCAGGCCAAACTTTCGGAGATCGCCTTCAACCTAGGGCTGAGAATGCTCTATTTCGATTTTGCAACCGAATACAGACACCGACACAAAGAGATCCCTGCGGTTTCTGAATTCCGTATAGACGATGCCTTGCTGCGCGAGTTTCAGGAATGGTTGGACAAGAAGGATTTTGATTACACCACCGACAGCGAGAAAGTGCTGGAAAAACTGAAAGAGGTGGCCGAAGAAGAGAAATAC
>JBFHEW010000105.1:0-7505 GCA_041583955.1 Bacteroidia bacterium
ACTGGTTGTAAACAACAACACATTCCATCGGGCAAGTGCACTCGGTTCGAGTAACATGGTGGTGGGTCATATATATGATGCTAACAACAAGGTCAGAGAATATTTCAAGCTCAAAACCATCAACGATGAGCTTGCCATAGAGAACGCTGCGTTGCGTTCCCTGCTATACGAATCGAAGTATTTTTCCTCCGGCACTTCGGTCAATATCAATGATTCGGTCAGTCGCCAGCACTACACCTATATTCCGGCCAAGGTCATCAATAACACAACCGACCGCAGAAGTAATTACCTCACCATTGACCGTGGAATGCTGCAGGGAGTACAGCCCGAAATGGCTGTCATAGCATCAGATGGAATCGTAGGTATCGTGAAGGATGTATCCAAGAATTTCGCATCGGTTATATCCATTCTGCACAAGAACTCCAGCATCAGTTCGAAGCTGGCCGATACGGACTACATCGGTTCGTTGGTGTGGGAAGGAGGCAATCCGAACGTGGCGCTTTTGAAAGACATACCGAACCACGTACAGCTGGAGGAAGGTATGCTCATCAAAACATCCGGTTTTTCGGCCATGTTCCCGAGCGGCATAAACATTGGTACCGTCAGGTCGTTTGACGTGAAACCGGGAGATAATTTCTATACCATTGAGGTTGACCTCCTGACCGATATGAACTCTGTGAGTATTGTGTATGTTGTAACAAACCTGATGCGTAAAGAGCAGATTGAATTGGAAAGCCAAACAGAGATAAGTGACCAGTGATTTTCTGAAATACTCGTGGCAATTCGTGTTGCTTTGCCTGCTTCAGGTGCTCATTTTCAATAACTTGAATCTGGGAGGATTCCTCAATCCGTTCCCTTACGTCTACCTCATTCTCGTACTGCCCATTTCCATAGGACGGATTCCGTTGCTGTTCATTGGATTTGCTTTAGGATTGGTGATCGATGTCTTTTCGAACACGGGCGGCATCCATGCCGCAGCAACCACCTTGGTTGCCTTTTATCGGCCATTGTATCTCAAGGCACGTTCCCCTCGGGAAGGATACGAATCAACCGCGCTTCCGCATCTTAAAACCTTCGGATTTGCTTGGTTCATTCCGTATGCCATGCTTATTGTAATTCTTCATCATACAGTACTTTTCTACTTGGAGATTTTCCGTTTCGTTGAATTCTTTCACACACTTTTGAAAGTGGTGCTGAGTTCAGGATTGACACTTTTCTTTGTTTTCCTTGCAGAGCTCCTGTTCGTCAGTAACAAGCGTAGATAATGGGCTATCAATCCAAACATACCGACCGTATGTATGTGATGATGGCGATTGTGATACTCGTTTCCATCGCCTTCCTGGGTAGGCTGTTCTACATCCAGGTCATAGATGAATCGTATCGGCTTTCTGCCGACAATAATGTGCTTCGCTATCAGGTTGAATTCCCCGCTCGCGGGCTCATATACGACCGCAATGGCGAACTGCTGGTTTTCAACGAGGCGGCATACGACCTCATGGTAGTGCCAAGACAGGCTGTGAACATTGACACGGCCGAAATGTGTCAGATACTGGGAATGACCCGCGAAACGTTCATTAAGAAACTGGACGAAGCGCGGGCGTATTCATCGCGTAAGCCAACGGTTTTTCAGAAGCAGATATCGGGAGTAACCTATGCCAATCTACAGGAAAAACTGTATCGGATGAGTGGGTTCTTCGTTCAGAAAAGAACGCTCAGGAAGTACCCTAAACCGATTGCGGCCCATTTGCTCGGATACGTTGGTGAGGCCAGCCAGGGCATGTTGGAGCAGAATCCGTATTACAAGAAAGGAGATTATGTAGGGATCAGTGGCCTCGAGAAGTCGTACGAGGTTGAGTTGCGCGGCAAGAAAGGGGTGAAGGTGGTGATGGTGGATGTTTTCAATCGGGAGAAAGGAAGCTACAAGGAAGGAAAGTACGATACGGTTGCCGTAGCAGGGAAAACCATCACATCCAGCATTGATGCCAAGCTTCAGGCCTATGGCGAGTTGCTGATGCAGAACAAGACCGGGGCCATTGTGGCCATTGAGCCTTCCACAGGCGAGATATTGGCATTGGTGAGCGGACCAACGTACGACCCTAACCTGCTTGTTGGACGTGTCCGCTCAGAGAACTACGGCATCCTACTCAAGGATACGCTTAAGCCGCTCTTCAATCGCGCGCTTATGAGCGAGCAGAATCCGCCCGGTTCCACTTTCAAGCTCGTCAATGCGCTCATTGGTCAGCAAGTGGGTGTGTTGGACGTGAATACAACCTATCGCTGCCCTAGAGGATACGTTTCTGGAAAATTCAGAATGGGATGCCACGATCATCGGTCGCCACTTAACCTGCGCGAGTCGATACAGCATTCGTGCAACGCATATTACGGTAATGTTTTCAGGAACATCATAGACCACACTGGAAAACCGTGGGAGGGTTACGAGATCTGGCGGAACCACGTAATGAGCTTCGGATTGGGTACAAAATTCAATACAGACCTTCCGATGGAGTATGCCGGCAGTGTTCCGAGTACCAAGTTCTACGACAAGTATTATGGAGAGCATCGCTGGAAATCGCTCACCATCATATCCATGGCCATTGGACAGGGCGAGCTTGGAACCACCCCGCTGCAGCTGGCAAACATGACTGCAGCCATTGCCAATCGTGGATTCTACTACCCACCGCATTTGGTGAAGGCCATAGATGGCGAACCTATCACAAACCGATTCACTGAGAAACAGATGACCACTATTGACCGCCAATACTTCGATCCCGTGATAGACGGAATGGCCATGGTATTTGAACAGGGCGGAACAGGTTACCGATCGCGGTTGGACAGCTTAGTGATGTGTGGAAAGACAGGTACGGCTCAGAACCCACATGGCGAGGACCACTCTATTTTCATCTGTTTTGCCCCGAAAGACGATCCGAAGATTGCCTTGGCCGTTTTCGTGGAGAACGGAGGAGGAGGGAGCAAATATGCTGCGCCCATTGCCAGCTTAATGGTGGAGAAGTATCTGCGCGATACCATTTCGAGAACCTCCTTTGAGCAGGTGATCCTTGAGGCCGACCTCATTACGAATCCTCCAAAGAAGAAGGTGAAATCATGAGAAGGCAGGAGAGCATATTTGCCGGAATCGATTGGGTAACGGTCATACTGTACCTTATTCTGGTACTGATGGGTTGGGTAAGTATCTACGCTGCCGTTTACAACGAGGAGCATCAGAGTATTCTGGATACCACCCAACGTTACGGCAAGCAGCTGATCTGGATCGGCCTTTCGCTGTTCGTAGCCTTCATCATCATGCTCATTGATGGTAAGTTCTACTCCACATTTGCCATACCCATATACATCATCGTAGTGCTTATGTTGATGGTGGTGTTGGTCACCGCGCGCGATGTGGCAGGAGCGCGTTCGTGGATTGACATCGGGCCGTTCAAACTTCAGCCTTCCGAGTTTGCAAAGAGTGCTACCGCCCTCGCCTTGGCTTATTACCTGAGCACGCTCAACATCCGTATGGAAGACCTTAGGACCAAGCTGATAGCCGGGGTCATTCTCATTATTCCGGCCGCGCTCATCCTACTGCAGAACGACACGGGTTCGGCACTTGTCTTTGCGGCTTTTGCATTGGTCATGTATCGCGAAGGGTTGTCCGGAAACTTCCTGCTTTTCGGTCTTGCCATGGTCGTGCTGTTCATTTTCTCGTTGCTGTTTACGCCAATCACCATGCTCATCATACTTGGGAGTATTGGTGGGCTGTTTTTTCTGTTCCAACGCAGAAAAACGTGGCAACTGGGTTTTGCGGTCGCAGCAGCGCTGGCCGTTTCGATGGGTTTTGTTTATAGCGTGGATTATATTTTCAATGAGGTGCTGGAGCCACATCAGCAGATAAGGATAGAGGTGCTCTTAGGAAAGAAGGATGACCCGAAAGGCGCTGGTTACAACGTCAATCAGAGCAAGATCGCCATTGGATCGGGTGGGTTTGCCGGAAAGGGCTTTTTAAAAGGAACACAGACCAAATACGACTTTGTACCTGAACAGACCACCGATTTCATTTTCTGTACCGTAGGAGAGGAGTGGGGCTTTCTGGGAGCATTGGTGGTGATTGCGCTGTTCGCTGCATTGATACTCAGGGTCATTTATATCTCCGAAAGGCAGAAATCATCGTTTACGCGTATTTACGGCTATTGTGTGGCAAGTATCCTGCTGTTCCATTTCATCATCAACGTAGGCATGACCATTGGGCTCATGCCCGTTATTGGAATTCCGTTGCCGTTCTTCAGTTACGGGGGTTCGTCATTGCTTGGGTTCACCATCCTGCTATTCATTTTCATCAAGCTGGATGCCTATAGATTGCAGCAGTTGCGGTAAATGAAAAGGCCCTGCCAATTTCTTGACAGGGCCTTTCAAAGATCATTTATCGATCGTTCCTCTTAGAAGAACTTAGCGCGGTTATCCACGATTTCGGCTTTCTCCTTCAACGCTTCAAACACTTCGAAATCAACGCGAGAAGAAAGTGAACTGTTGAGCATGGATGCGTTGCTGGCGTAATTAGGCTGCGAAGGAACCTCTGAACGGCTTTCGAGATAAACCACATAAACGCCTTGGTCGCCTTTGATGGCCTTGGAGATATCACCCGTTTCCATTCCTCCCACTGTTCCCAAGAGCGCTGGCTCACGACCAAGTCCGGAGATGGCGGTTGCAGAGAAGAGGATATTCTCCTTCACCTCTACAGGTAGGTTCATCTTGTCGGCAATGGTCTGTATATCGCCTGCTCGGGCAGCGTCAAACTCCTGCATGAATTTGGCGGCCTTCTTCTCTTTGATGGCGCCTGCCTCCAATTCGTCCTTGATCTCTTCCATGGCCGTAAAACCTTCTTCGCGAACCGCAGTAAGGGCTGCCACTACGAAAGTGTTACCAAGTTCGAACACCTTACTGATGTCTCCTTTCTTGGCCTTGTATGCCCAACGGATAAGCTCGCGTGGGTTTTCCAATCCGGCAATGGTCTTGTCGTTCTCTTTCAGATTGCTGGCAATACGCTTGTTCAAGCTTCGGCTAGCAATTTCCTGATCGAAAGAAGCCAACGAAGTGATGCTTCTTGCAAATTCGTCTGCGCCACCATAAACCACTTGGAAAGTCTTGGTGCTTGGTTCAACGGCACGGTCAATAAAAGCAACCGCACGTTTCTCTGTATTCCCTTTCTGGTCCACCACGTTGATGATGTGGTATCCGAACTGAGACTCAACCACTACCAGGTCTCCTTTCTTGCCATTGAAACAGGCATCGTTGAAAGTTGGAACCATCTGTCCTTCTTTGAACCAACCCAGATCTCCGCCTTTCGAGCCAGAACCAGGGTCTTCAGAAAGTTGCTGTGCCAAGGCTGCAAAGTCGCCTCCTTTGCTGATCACTTCTTTGAGGCTGTCTGCAGTGGCCTTTGCTTTTTCTACGCTTCCGTAGGTCTGAGGCTTGAGCAGGATATGGCGTGCGTTGACTGAATCAGGAGCCATTTTCACTCCGATCAACTTTGCCATGCGGTAGGTCTGACCTTCGAGGTACGGACCTTCAACATAACCTTTGCTTGCAGCGAACATGATGGAATCGATGGCTCCTCCAAGTTCTCCTTTTGCCAGCCATCGGGCGTTGAATCGTACGTCAGATTCTCTGTTCACCAATAGAGTATCGTTCTCTGCTGTTTCAAATTCAGTTTTGGTACGCTCTGCCCACACCTTCACTTTTTCGAAATCCTCGTTCGATGGATTCACTTTGAATGCTACGAACTCCACGTCTCTCGAAGCTTCTTGCTCATACTTTGATTTGTTGGCCTTGTAGTATGCTTTGATGTCGGCTTCTGTAACCTGAACCGTTGAATCGGCTACACTTGAATAGCGCTTCAAAACGTATCGTATGGTTGCGCTTTGATTCTTCGCCAAGTAGTCGCTTTGGGCTTCTGCTCCTGTTACGTACAGCCCCTTTTTAATGAGGTTGTTGTACTTTTCATTCCTGCGAAGCTTTGAAATGTCTTTCTCGAATGCAATCCAACGTTTCTTCAGATCTTCGTCTGTTTCCATTCGTTTCAGGAATGCAATTACCTGCGCCTGATCGAACTGACCTGTTTCAGGATTGGTGAATGCCTGCACGACCTGTGGATGAGGATTGTTGCCTTGAACAAGGTCGTAGAGCTCTTCTGGGCTCACACGAACGCCTACTGCATCCAATTCCTGACCAAGAACGAACTCACGTACCATTTGCTGCCAGGTCTGCTCACGCAGTTGATCGGTAGTAGCATTGTCAATGGTCGATTGACCTGTCTGCGCCTTGTAGTTGTCTATTGACTCCTGTACTCTGGCTTCGAAAGCACGTCCATCAACAGTGTTTCCTGCAATCTCACCTACCTCCGTAGGGGATCCGTTAAGTAGAAAACCACCTGAATTGAGCAGGTCACCAAGTATGAAAGCCAGCATCGCGCCACCGATCAGAATCAGCAGTAGCGTAGACTGCTCGCGGATTTTACCAATTACCATGTGTAATTACCATTAAAATTTAGGGCTGCGAATATACGGTTCTTCCGATTGAACATCAACAGTAAAGTTGAGAGAACGAATTGTGCTGAACAAGGCGCTTAAGCAAACACCTCGAAGCGTGGTCTACACGCTGATTCAGACGGTTTTCTTGCCATACATTTTGGCGATCAATGAGAGCTGGCCGCAATGTGTGCCTTCGTGCCGAACCGCATGCATCACCATGAAACGTTTTGACCTGTTCTCACCAAAGGCCAATCCGAGCGGATTGTCTTCATCCAATTCCTTGTCTGATAGGGCTGCTATCGTTTCCAATGAAACCGCATGTATCTGCTTAAAAGCATCCAACACTTCTTCAAGTGAAGGTTGGCTGTCATGTTTCGCTCCCTTGGGAGACTGTATCTTGAAATCGTTCAGCCATGCAATATCAACTCCTTCTTCACCGAGGCACTGAATGGCAAGCATGTTCTCTGCCCAACAAAGGTGCGCCAGGATCCAATACGGACTATTGGTCGTGTACCCGTTCACTTCGAACTCGCGGTACATGTCTTCGCCTTTCAGCTTGGAAAGATAGAACCGCGTTAGATTCCGCTGTTCATCCAGCATGGCGGCAAGTATTTTACCAGCCCCACCAACCTCGCCCACAGGGAGGCTTTGCTTGCCAGAATCTATACTCATTGTAGTGGTTTTTGTCCCCCTTGTGGGATTTAGGGGGCTTTTTACTTCTTTCCGTGACAGGTTTTATACTTCTTACCACTTCCGCATGGACATGGATCGTTACGACCGATCTTTTCTCCTACGGTTACAGGTTCCGGTTTGCTCTGTGGCTGAGTTGGCAACGGTTGCTGCTGTCCGGCATTCTGTGCAGGTGCTGCCTGACGTTGCGCCAATTCCGGTCGTGAAGCCGTTACCCTCTCTTTCCGCTCGCTGGCTTCGCTCACACGTGTGTTCTCTGCATTCGGAAGGTCTCCTTTGAATAGGAATGAGATG
>JBFHEW010000106.1:0-7423 GCA_041583955.1 Bacteroidia bacterium
GAGGAACTTCGAAAAGCATATCCTTCCAACCATTTCGTTCCGATTTATTGGATGAATTCGGAAGACCACGACATTAAGGAGGTCGGGCAATTCAATCTCTTCGGAAAGAACTATGTGTGGGAAACCGATCAGACAGGTGCCACGGGCAGAATGAACCCGGAAAGCCTGTCAGCCCTTTGTTCAGTTCTGGAGGATGTATTCTCCAATAACGATGAGACGAAGAGAATGATCGGCATGTTCCGCAAGGCATATTCCACCTTCGGAAACCTGACGGCTGCCACCCGGTACTTTGCCAACGAGCTGTTCAAGGAACACGGCCTGGTGATCATTGACAGTGATGACGCCATGCTTAAAAGGCCATTCATACCGTACTTCAGGCAGGATATCATTGACAACAGACCCTTTGATCTGGTGCGTAGCTCCAATCACGCGCTCGAGTCGGAAGGGTATCACAATCAGGTAAACCCAAGACAGATCAACTGTTTTTATCTGGTAGACGGAGTCAGAAATAGGATCGTAGAGACAGAAAACGGATATCGGGTCTTTCAGACGGACATACGATTCTCTGAATCAGAGTTGATTGCTGAGCTCGAGAAGCATCCTGAACGATTCAGTCCGAACGTGGTGCTACGTCCGTTGTTCCAGGAATTCATTCTTCCCAATCTGACATACGTGGGCGGTGCAGGCGAACTATCGTACTGGCTTCAATACAAGGAATACTTCAACTCGATGAATGTGAGTTTTCCGATGCTCTCGCTCAGAAACCATTTCATGGTTCTGGACGGACCGACTGCTGAAAAAATGGAGGAGCTGAAGCTGTTGCCAGAAGACCTTTTCCATTCGGTAGACGAGCTTGTGAATATGCATGTGCTCGAGCTTTCCGACTCCGATGTTTCGCTTGACACTGAACTGAAACTATTGGCAGAGCTTTACGATGAATTGAAGTTCAAGGCTGAAACCATCGATAGATCCCTGGTAGCTTCCATCGAAGCAGAACATGCACGTATGTCAAAAGGAATAGAGCAATGGGGCAGTAGATTCTCCAGGGCACTCAAGAAGAACCATGAGGTTTCGGTGAACAGGATCAAGAAAGTATTTAAAAAGCTTTTTCCCAACGGATACCTTCAGGAGCGCCACGACAACTACCTCGAACTGTATGCAAAGCACAGCGACATCCTTTTCGAGAATATCTATGAGGCCACAGAGCCTTTCTCCACGGAATTCCGGGTTCTAAGTCTTAGAAGATCTTAGGCGTGCTCTGCGGTCCGTTCCAGTTGTAGCACTTACGGGCCCGTTGCTTCGCATATCTTGCTTTGGTTCCGAAACTGGCGCGGGTGAATTCAATGATCAATGCAATCTCATGACTGCCAGATGTGGAACCGGACAATTTTGAAAGCGTAAGGTCATAACTGTACCCGATCTGGTACATGAATTTCTTGTTCTTCGTCATGCCCCTCATCCCTAAGTTGAACATGATGGCATCCGTATCATTCGACTCGAATTTGAACTCATTACGGTACCAAACCCCTATCATCAGAGGTGCCTTGAGCGCATAGACTCCCACATTAAGAGTAGATAACGTACGCTGATGCTCGTACATGATATTGGGAGAGATGTAAAACGGATTCTTGCTTCTGGCCTTTGACATGGAAATCATCATGCTGTAATGCGCCAACAGTTTGATCGGAAGCTTTTCCGTCCTGCCCAACAGCGACTCGTTGGGTTGAGTGATGTGATGTGCTGCAAAACCCAACGTATTGGCAATGGTCCGTTTACTTGTTATCCGCTTTCCAGAACCCGGAGTTATATTGAAACGAGCAAGTATACCTGCATTGAAATCGGGCATCTCAACCTTCAGTCTATCAGGCTGCTGCGCATTGGAAGGGTTGATGTTTCCATAGATCGGGTGTAATTGATCGGAAAAGACAAACGCATCCCAGTCCTTGATCTGCTTACTCATGTAAGCGGCATCCAAACCGAAATGGATATCGAAATTCCGCGGAACCACGATCAAACGGTAAGAATACATGAAACTGTAACGCTGTGTTTGCAGACGTCCTTCCCCTTCATTGCCCACAGCAGCCAGAAATCCTATACCTCCGAAGATGTTTGGATCCCCAACATCAACTCCACCCGAAAAAGTAGAAAAGTCGCCAGGAACAGCGGTCCATAGATTTCGGTAGTTGAAGTTGAATCTCAAGCCTAGGTCAACACCTGCGTAGGCTGGGTTGATGTACGTTCTATTGGCGTAGAACTGTGTGAAAGTGGGGTCCTGAGCAAAGGCCTCAGACAACCCCAGAACACCAATAAAAGCAGCAAAAAATATTTTTCGCATCATACTCAACTAAGTCTTGATCGTGAGGTTTATACTGTATGAATCTGTTTTCGTTACAAAAATCTACAGTTGTTTCACTGTTCTCCGTATCAACATCAGAACATGAACAATTTTTTGCATCGCTCTTCGCTTTCACCGTTTCCTTGAATTAACTTCGAATCCGTGATAAGAAGCCTTTTATTCTTCATTGTTTTCGCCTCCATTGCCATTGGTTGCAACGAGATGGAAGACTCGGAAAGACCTGTTGTAAGTATTGAATCTCCGCAGAACGGGGATGTGGTCACCACCGACAATGGGATACCTCTTAGAGCAGTGCTTACCGATAACACCGGATTACTACAGTACAAGATCGTCATTTCCGGTATCGATTCACTTAATGGCATTGGGGCCGATTCAACCTTTTCAACCATTCTGATCGATGGCATACCGGGCAAACCGAAGTCATTCATTATTGACCACACCATTGCGCTTGACGAGAATACATTCAATGGCTTTTACCAACTCACACTCACATGCGTTGACGTGGAAGGAAACGAAGCACTCCGTGATACCGTTCTTTTTCAGATCAGCAATAGCATCGACAGTCAACCACCTGTCATTGATGTGAATAGTATGGTTCTGCCCGATACACTTCGGTTCGGAGAAGGCTTCGTTCTTTCGGGCACCGTTTCTGACGAAAGCGCGCTCATCTTCTCAGACATATTCATCGGTAGAACCAATTTTTCAGACACGGTCCGTTATACCGACTTCCCTTGGATCAGCAACAACCTGGTCGATTACACCAACGAATTCACGTGGTGGCATCAAGTTGATAGCACGTGGAGCCAAGGTGCCTACCATATTTATTATACCGCTTGGGACAATTATTCCGGTGTTTCCCACGCCATTCCGTTTTACGTCAAGTATTGATATTCCATGATTGAGGAAAAGAAAAGAACATTCGTTTTTGATTTTGACAGCACACTGACGCAAGTTGAGGCCTTTGAGGAATTGGCCGAAGTTTCGTTGAAGGGCGACCCGAAACGCAAAGAGAAGATCGCACAGATCGGTAAGATCACAGACCAAGGGGTTGATGGCGACATCACCTTTACCGAATCGTTGGAAAAACGGTTGAAGATACTGAATGCGCACAAGGACCATCTGGATACATTGGTGAGACGTTTGAGCAGAAAGATCTCCCCCTCCATTTCTAGGAATAAGGATTTCTTCAAGAACTTTTCTGACGATATCTACATCGTTTCATGTGGTTTCAAGGAATTCATTGATCCCATCATGGCCAAGTATAATGTTCCTTCTAGCCGCATTTTCGCCAACACGTTCGAGTATGATGATAAAGGGTTCATCACAGGTTTTGACCGCGACAACGACCTTTCCAAACCTGACGGCAAGATCGATCAGCTGAAGAAAATGGATCTACCGGGCGAAATCCACATGATCGGTGATGGCTTTTCCGATTATCAGACGCGCGCTGCCGGAATTGCCGATAAATTCTACGCATTCACCGAAAACGTAGAACGCAAGAATATTCTTGACAAGGCCGATCACATTGCCCCCACCTTTGACGAGTACCTATTTAAAGAACACCTCCCTATGGCCATTTCATATCCGAAGAACAGAATAAAGGTGTTGCTACTGGAAGGGATACATGAAGATGCTGTTGAGCAACTGAAAACAGAAGGGTACCAGGTAGAATTACTGGCAGGTAGCTTGAATGAAGATGAACTGTGCGAAGCCATCAAAGGAAAGCACATCATCGGCATTCGTTCCAAAACGCAGATCACAGAACGCGTGGTGAATGCTGCAGACCGCTTGCTGGCCATTGGAGCTTTCTGCATCGGTACCAATCAGATCGACCTCAATGCCTGCATGCATAAAGGGATCGCTGTTTTCAATGCACCGTTCAGCAATACGCGAAGCGTGGTGGAGATGGTCATTGGCGAAATGATAATGCTGATGCGCGGTACGCACCAGAAAAGCATGGCCATGCACCGAGGTGTGTGGGATAAATCGGCAAAAGGAAGCTTTGAGATAAGAGGCAAGAAACTTGGCATTATAGGCTACGGAAACATCGGTTCGCAATTGAGCGTGCTGGCCGAGGCCTTAGGAATGCAGGTGTTGTATTTTGATACGGGCGACAAACTTGCACTCGGCAACGCACAGAAGATGAACAGCCTCAAGGACCTGATGAAAAAGGCCGATGTGGTCTCGCTTCATGTGGACGGAAATCCGAATAATGAAGGGATGATCGGCAAGAAGGAATTGGGATGGATGAAAGACGGTGCTGTGCTACTGAACCTTGCCAGAGGAAAAGTGGTCGATCTTTCTGCCTTGAAAACTGCTTTGGAAACGGGCAAACTGCGCGGAGCCGCCATAGATGTGTTCCCAAGCGAACCAAAGTCGAATGACGAATCGTTCAAATGCGAATTCACCGGCATGGACAATGTGATCCTTACACCTCATGTTGGAGGTAGCACCATCGAAGCACAGAAGAACATAGCCGCTTATGTGCCTGATGCGTTGGTGAACTACATCAACACGGGCGATAGCTTCTCAAGCGTAAACCTCCCAGGAGTACGTGTTCCGGAGATCCAAGGTGCGCACCGTTTGCTGCACATCCACCAGAATATTCCGGGCATCATGGCGCGTATCAACAACATTTTCTCCCGTTACAACATCAACGTGGTGGGGCAATACCTAAAAACCAATCAGGATATCGGGTATCTGGTAACCGACATCGACAAGGAATACAACTCAGACGTGGTGGACGAACTCCGAAGAATTGACCACACCATCAAACTAAGGGTACTTTACTGATTCTTCGGGTTGTTGTTGATGACCAGCGCTGCGATAACGCCTGGCACCCAGCCGAGAAGCGTGAGCAGAAATGTGATCAGAATGGAGCCACAGCCTTTATCAATGACGGCAAGTGGAGGAAAGATGATGCATAGAATGACGCGACCTAAAGACATGGTTTCAAATTTAACAAAGCTCTAGAAATCTACGGCCTAGTTCCCTGCCTGGGATTCAGTGGGCCAATTCTTTTTTCAACGCAACCATTTTAATGGCTGTGATGGCGGCTTCGTCTCCTTTGTTGCCATGCACACCACCTGCGCGGTCAAGTGCCTGTTGCATCGTATTGGGCGTTAGCACACCGAAAATGACCGGAAGGTTGTATTTCATGTTCAGATCGGTAATGCCTTTGGCAACCGCATCGCAGATGAAATCGAAATGTTTGGTCTCGCCTTGTATTACAACACCAATGCAGACAACGGCATCGAACTCTTGACGCTCGGCCATCAGCTGCGCTCCAAGTGTCAACTCAAAACTTCCAGGCACGTTACGTCTTACAATGTCGCTTTCGGCTGCACCGAATTTCAGGAATGTTTCCCTCGCCCCTTGGTACAGGGCTTCTGTAATCTCCGTATTCCACTCGCTTACCACAACAGCAAACCGCATTCCTTCAGCAGAAGGAACGGAATTCGCATCGTAAGAGGACAGATTTTTAAGAGCCGAGGCCAAATCAGTTCAGATTTGCTTCTGCGCGGGCAATGTACTTTTCCGCGTTCCTTCCTTCGTTCGTGGTAGGATACTTCTCCTTCACTTGCGTGTAGTAATCGATGGCCTTATCGAACTTTCCGGCTTTTTCGGCTGCAAATCCAGCTTTCTGCAGATATACGGGAGATGTGAAATCGTTTTCACTTTCTGAAATGGCCTTCTCATAGTAGCGCAATGCTTCGGCCACATCATTCAATTCCATGTAGGCATCGCCTGTGGCACCAAGTGCAATGGCACCCAGCATTTCACCCTCTCCATCAAAATTCCCGAAAGCTTCAATGGCTTCTTCAAAGGCTCCTGTACGCAGGTAGCATACACCGGCATAGTAATGCGCCAGATTTCCGGCTGATGTGTTGCTGTATTCATCGGCAATATCAAGGAAACCAAGGTAGTTTCCATCGCCATTCAATGCCAAGTTGAAACTGTCTTTCTGGAAGTATTGCTCAGCCATGAACATCTGCCCGTGGGCTTCCTGCTCCAATGGCTCCAAATAAACACGGTTGTATGCATAGAATGCAACAACCACAGCTATCAACGCACCAACAACACCAATGATCACATTCTGGTTCTCGTTGATGAAGTCTTCCGTTTTGGAATAGACCTGCTCAACATCAACGATCAACTCGTCTTTTTCAGCTTCAACTTTCTTCTTAGCCATGTACAGATTTTTCGAAGCGCAAAAATAGGATTAATTTGATTCGGGAAACACGCTCTTTTCAGCACGGAAACCGATTGGACTTACTTCTTTTTCTTCCTGTTATTGACACTCTTACTGCCTCTCGTTCTGGGCTTTTTATACTTCTTGGCTATCATGGGTCGGTACGATCCGCCCTGATTGGTCTTCTTGTTCTTTTCCTTCTTTTCATGAAAGGCCCCACCACCTTCTTCGCGCTTGAAGTTACGGTGTGGGTTCTTGGTGTCTTTGGGCTTTGTGCGTTCCTCAGGCAGCAACTGCTCCGAAACCTCCACTTCGTCAGGCAGATCTAGCTGCGGTATCTCCATATCCATGAGGAGTTCGATACCGATCTTCGCTTCGGCCTCTGCTTCAGTGAAGAACAGGATCGAATTCCCCTCCTGCTCTGCTCTACCCGAACGACCGATACGGTGCATGTAGTTCTCTGGGAAGTTGGGCACATCGAAATTGATGACATGCGAGATCAACTTAAGGTCTAGACCTCGGGCCATGACATCCGTGGCTATCAGCACCCTGTGTTTCCCATCGTTGAATTGCTCAATGGACCTGATCCTATAGTTCTGCGATTTATTGGAGTGGATAACCCCCATTTCTCTACCATACTTCTCGTCCAGTGCATCGAACAAGCGGTCGGCAATCTTCTTACTGGGAACGAATACCAGCACTTTTCTGAACTCCTCCTTATTTCGAAGCAGGTGCGCAAGCAGATTCACCTTCGTGTAGAAATTCGGTACAGCATAGCAGCTTTGCGAAATGTTGTCGAGTGGGGTTCCGCTCACCGCAATGGATATCCGTTCGGGCTTAATGAAATTCTCATCAATGAGCTCCGAAACTTCATC
>JBFHEW010000107.1:0-7418 GCA_041583955.1 Bacteroidia bacterium
TCTCCGGTACCGAGAATGTCAAGGTTTATGAGGAACTCGATATCCTTCAACGGAAAGAACGGACTCTTCACGTAATTCATGGAGCCCAACAGACCGGCCTCCTCGCCTGCAAACGCAATGAAAGCCATGGAGTATTTGGGTTGATTCTCGGGCTTGGCGTAGTGTTTTGCAAGGTTCAAGAGCATGGTCACACCGCTTGCATTATCATTGGCACCCCGAAAAATGACATCCGACCCCATTTTGCCCAAATGGTCGTAGTGGGCCGTGAATACGATGAACTGGTCTGGCTCTTCGTTGCCTTCCACATAGGCGATCACATTCTGGGTGCGGTGTTTCCTGTCAAACTCTGCCTTCACATCCACTTCCACGTGTTTGGCTCCCGTTGTCCATTTGCTGCGCGAAACAATGAACTGTGCAATGGGCGCCTGTTGTTTCGAAACCGACCACGTCAGCTTGGTGTCTGACAACCGTATGATGCCTTTGGCACCGGCCTTTCGGAAACCGCTCAGCATGGACATTCTGATGGAAGGTGGAAGAACGGAAATGAGGCTGTCGTCAATCACCACAAACCCTTTGTAGTTGGCCGTACTGTCTATAACGCGTCCAGAAGGTGCCACTTCGGGAAGTTGACGCAGGTAGGTCAACTCGTACTTGCCTCGGATGGAAGGCGCGTCAGACTCAATGTGGAAGTCTGCACCTGCCTGCAATGGTTTCCCATCAACGGATAACCCCACCGTGCTCGGAAAGAAATTGACGGGCATGGTGAACGTCTGGTAGTAATTGAAGCCCCATGCATACAGGTCGTTGGCTTTGAACTCCTGTTCAATATAGAACGCTGCTGCGTTATCGCCATCGTCAACGTAGCCTCTTCCGGCCAATTCGTCCGAACACAATTGTTCCAATACTTGACGGGCATAATCCATATCCTGTCCTACGGACCGTAGTGCCAGAAACAGAAAGATAAGGGAAAGCGTGTGTTTCATTGAGGTCGCTAATTTACTGGAATTCGATGCTACCATGGAATGAACACGAACATCCATGAATCCTGCCAAAACGATCCGACCTGAGTGAATCATCGGTTCGGGAAGGTTTAAACCCGCACTCCAATGACACACACATCATCCAGCTGCTCTTCGTTTCCTCTCCAGTCATGGAAGAACTTGCCCAGATAATCCCGCTGCTCTTCCATTGACATCGGTTGAATTTCAAGAATAAGCTCTCTCATCTGACGGCTTCCAAGCTTTTTGCACTTCTCTCCACCGAACTGATCCCCGAATCCATCAGAGAAAACATACATCGTATCATTGGGTTGAAGTTGAATGAAGTGGTCTGTGAACCTTTTGTCGACAGAATCCATACTTCCTATCGCAAAGCGGTCTGCCTTGACAGTGGTGTCCTCTCCATTGCTGATGATGAGTAACGGATTGTATGCACCCGAAAACACAAGCTCGTTGGTGGCTCTGTTCAATTTGCATAACGCTATGTCCATTCCATCGTTCAGGTACTTATGCACCTTATCCTTGTTCAGGGCTGAGTTGACGCTTTGGGTCAGGAAATCGAGTATCTCGCCTGGTTTTCTCAATCCGTGCTCACTCACGGCCTGATTCAGACCCGCATAGCCGATCATACTCATTAAAGCTCCGGGAACCCCATGCCCCGTACAATCCACAGCAGCAAAGAAAACGTCATCCCCACTTTCGTACATCCAGTAAAAATCTCCGCTTACCACATCTTTTGGTAAGTATAGAACGAACGAATTCGGCAATGCATTCTCCCAAAGACCGGCAGGCGGAAGGATGGCGTTCTGGATATTGCTTGCGTAATGGATGCTGTCCATCACCTCCTTGCTTTTGGTTTCAATCACTGTTTTCTGTGCCGCTATCTCCAAACTCTTCTCGGTGATCTCTATGTTCTGTGCCGAGATAAGCACATTGGCCCGCTGCACCTTGATGTAGGAATAGATCAACAGCGCTGCGATGGCGATACACAGAAGATAGAACCAAGTTGTTTTATAGAATGGGGGACGAATGGTGAAACGGAATATCTGCTCCTCGTTTCGGAAAACCTCCTCGCCATACCCTGACTTTACACGGAAAACGTAGTCTCCTGGCGCAAGACTGGAGTATGTGACCTGATCGTTGTTGGTGAGTGGTGACCATTCCTTATCGAGCCCATCTAACTTGTAGGTGTAGTTAATGGATGCAGGAGAAGCAAAACTTACCCCTGAGAAAACGAAGGTCAAATGGTTCTGATCAAAAGCCAAGCGCGGATTAACGGGCAGACCGGCCACCGTTACAGAATCGACCAGCTTTGTCCAATCAACTTCCAGCGAAAAGAGATTGACGCTCACCAACCGTGTTTTGGGAGCGTAGTAGAGCGATTTATCGAACTTCTGGTCGTAGACGCAAACCCCGTAAGATGTACCGATCCACACCCGCTCCTGATCGTCAACGATCGTTGCATTGGAATTACAGCCTAAACCCAGGTAACCTTGGTCTTTCGAATATCGGATGGTGGAAGTGATGGAGTCGCCTTCAAGAAGCAATTTGGTCATACCGGTGGCCTGTCCGACCCACAATGTCTTCTTGTTCTGGAACACAAGCGAATAGATCGCATCTGCCAAAAGCCCGGATCGGCTGTTGATGTTCTTCAACTTTTTATTGTCCCATGAGTAGAGTCCGTCATTCGTACCGAACCACAATGTTCCTCTCCTGCTCATGGCAATGCTCCGTGTTCGGCCATTGAAGAACCCATTGGTAGAATCGAGTTTTACGAACGTCTGACCATCATACCTCAATAGACCGTCCTCGTAAGCGAACCAGACCTCACTTCCTTTCCGCACGGCATCAAACACGAGGTTCGTGAATTTCTCCGAGCCTTTGGCCCTGATAATGGTGTCTTTCCTGAAAACGGCAGGTCCGCCTCTGGTTCCAAGCCAAACGGTATCCATATCGACAAAGACATCAAGGCAGCCGTTGAGCGCCTTGTCTGATGATCTGTACGACCTGAATGTGGTTCCATCATAGGTGGTAAGCCCGTAGCTGGTAGCAAAGTACAGCGTACCGAACCGGTCTTCGTCTATGTCCAGCACTTCGTTGGAACCGAATCCATCATAATAATCGTAAACGATGGTCGTGTCGTTTTCCCACAGCACAGCGCCATGTTCGGTTCCGAGCCATTTCCTGTTCTTCGAATCAATGAAAAACGCCTTCACATTGGTTTCGGGCAAGGTGTTCTTGTCATATAAGGCAAACCTCTCACTGTTCAACTTGGATAAGCCATTCGACTTGGAGGCGAACCACATGTTTCCCTCATCATCATGGACCATCTTCCAGATGTTGTCATCCACCAATCCGTTCTTGGTGGTGAAGTGCTTGAATTCCAATCCGGTGTATTTGATGATACCGTTGTTGGTTCCGATCCAGATATTGCCAGCCGCATCGCGCTCAAAACAATAATAAGTGGTCTTAACCTTAGCTTTCGGTATTTTGAATTCCTCCAGGCTATCTCCTCTGAGCAGGTACGCACCACCATACCCGAAGATCACGGCATCAAGCAACCGTTCTCCATCAAACATCCATTGGTCTTTTCTCCCTACCGGCATGACATCGAATACGTAATCGTAGGTCATTCCGTGTGATGAATTGTAGTTGGAAACGGTCTTTCCGTTCCAATGGAACAGTCCCTTTGTGGTGGTGCAGAACCAAAGGCCGCCATCCTCATCTTCGCGTATGTTATATATGGTGGTGTTGGAAAGGTCTTCGTGCAACTCGACACTGATGGCCGAATCTCCCACAAGTTTGCTCAATCCTTTTCCCGTGCCCAGCCAAACCGTTCCGTCTGATGACGGGTAGATGCTCACGACCCCTGCATGACTCAGTCCGTTTTCAACGCCAATTATCTGAATACGGTCATGATGGACGATGGTGAGCCCATTGTTGGTTCCGAGCAGTACCCGTTTATCAGGTAATTGATTGATGCAATAAATGATGTTATCGCTGAGACCATCCTTCTTTGTAAGGTAACGGAAGTCCGTTCCGTTGTAAATATTGACCCCTCCTTGATTGGTGCCCATCCACATTTCCCCGTCCATTGTCTGGTAGAGCGATAAAAGAACAGATTGCGACAATCCATTATCCACGTTGAAATTCTGAAAGTCATACACCTGAGCATATCCATTGATACTACTCGCAAAAAGCAAGGAAACGAAAAGAAAAAGCGCTTTGAATGGAGGCCTCATGTTCAGTTGCTTCTTTGTCTCTTCGGGCGAAAACGGAATGACCCGACTGAAGGAAGATGCGCAGACTCTTACGGAAAGACACGTCTTGTCGT
This sequence comes from Bacteroidia bacterium, assembly GCA_041583955.1. Lineage (GTDB taxonomy): Bacteria > Bacteroidota > Bacteroidia > UBA10329 > UBA10329 > UBA10329. Next base: position 4,333 of record JBFHEW010000107.1, read on the forward strand.
TACATGACTGAAATCAGCGACCAGAACTCTTGGTCGGTCGTTCATCGATCAAGACACCTTGTAATCGGTTCAACAATATCATTAATCGACTGACTTTTGTCACATCTTGTAACCTACCAACAGCATACACGTTAAAACCTTGCAACCTTCATTACGTGATTCGCGTAACGAAAGCTAATTATGTCACGTATTAAGCACAATTGGAATAAAACCAACCCGTAATGAAACATTTATCCCTTGTCATAGTGTTACTTATCAGCGTATTTTCTGTGCTGAAGGCAGATGCCCAGACATACCACCCGTTTGAAATGTTTCCTCCCACCGGAGTGGTAAGTGACAACGGAACTACCATTGTAGTCTGTGTGGGAACGCAGATCACGTGGACAATGGACAGTGACAAGCCCGATTGGTACAACTGGGACTATGGTGATGGCACTGTCTTCTTTGATGACAAGATCATCAATCCGGATTGGGATCCAAAGGACACACCGGTAAAGCACACCTTCCTTACCGAGGGCACGTTCTCCATGATCGTGACCGGTGCGGAGTATGGCAACGACCATGAGATGATCCCTTACGAAAGAACGATCATTGCCGTAGGTTCTCCTGCATACACCATGGGTAGTGTGAACACGGCCTGCGGTGGTGGATGCATCGGTCAGGCCAGTATCGTGCTGAGCACTACGCAACCAGGGTATTATTCGCTTTCTTGGAACGACCCATCGTTGCAGGTAGGGCCTGTGGCGATAGGCCTGTGTGGTGGTTCCTATGCCGCAACCATCAGCAACAACGTAGGGTGTCCATCAAACCAGTCTGCTTCGGTATCTGTACTGAGCTCCTCTCTTTCTGCCAGTATCACCAGCACGACACCACCAAGTTGTAATGGCGATGCGGATGGTAGCGTATCCGTGTTGGCCGAAGGTGGTGTGCTGCCGTATCAATACTCCATCAACGGTGGAGCCACATGGGACGCATCAGGCACTTTCGGGTCTTTAAGTGCCGGTAATTACACCATCATCGCCAAAGATTTCATTGATTGCGAGTACAACCTGAATTTCACACTGAACGAGCCTGCACCGGTTTCCGGTACGAGTGAACTCTCGGGATGGTGTAACGGTGCACCTCTTGGAGACATAGAGATCTTTGCCGAAGGAGGAACCCCTCCCTATACCTACGAAACCACAAGTGGCATCAACAACGCTGGTTCGTCTGTATTCACCAACATGCCGATCGGTATTGATACTGTAACAATAAAAGATAGTAAGAACTGCTCGTTCGACATGCCTTTCAACATAGCTCAACCAGCGAATTTGAACCTTGCTGTCGTATCGCAGGTAGACGTAGACTGTTTCGGAAATGAGACCGGGTCGTTCATCCTTTCAGGTTCGGGTGGCGTTCCGCCTTATCAATATCATGCCGATGGAGGTACAACATCCGAATTGGCTGCAGGCACGTATGGGGTCGATGTGGAAGACAGCTACGGGTGTATCACCATCGGGTCTGTTACCATCACAGAACCAGATCCTATCGTAGGTTCCATCGGCTCACTGACGGATGTGGACTGTTTCGGAAACGCGAATGGATCGGTTACAATTGATGTGGCCGGAGGTACTGCCCCATTCACCTACGACATTGGATCCGGTGCTCAGGGTAGCAACGTATTTTCATCTCTTTCGCCAGGCAACTACACCGTTGTAGTAGAAGATGCCAATGGTTGTCCTAACTCTCAGGTGGCTGTTTCAATTACTGAACCGGTCGCCCTTTCTGCTGCCATCACTTCTCAGACAGAGGTGGATTGTAACGGCAATGCATCGGGTGCAGTGAGTGTCGCTGCCGCTGATGGTACTGCGCCTTACACCTACGACATCGGTGCAGGCCCTCAGGCCGTGGGAGATTTTACTGGATTGACAGCAGGTAGCTACACTGTAGAAGTGCTTGACGCAAACGGCTGCCAATTTGATGTGCCCGTTACCATCACGGAACCTACTACTTTGAGTGCCAATATTGTTTCCCAAAGCAATGAAAACTGTAATAACGGTGGAACAGTATCCATCTCTGCATCAGGTGGCACGGGTTCACTAACGTATAACATTGGTTCGGGGCCTCAAGCTAGCGGAAACTTCACAGCGCTCGGAGCTGGCCCGTATTCCGTAGAAGTGAAAGACGCCAATGGCTGCACAGTTAACGTTCCTGTTACCATCAATTCATCGGCAGAGGTTCAAGCATCGGTACAGTCGACAACACCAGTGGACTGTAATGGCAATTCAACTGGTCAGGTTGTAATCAATGCTTGGGGAGATGAACCTCCATTCCAATATAATATTGGTGCCGGATGGCAAACTGGAAATACATTCAGCAACCTAGCTGGAGGTAACTATACTGTTCAGGTTACAGACGATGACGGTTGTTTCGTGGCGGTTCCGGTCACGATCTCCGAGCCGGTCGCCCTTTCTGCTGCCATCACTTCTCAGACAGAGGTGGATTGTAACGGGAACGCATCAGGCGCGGTGAGTGTCGCTGCTGCTGATGGAACGGCTCCTTACACCTACGACATCGGTTCCGGTCCGCAGGCCGTGGGAGATTTCTCTTCACTCGTTGCCGGTGCCTACTCTGTTTCTGTGGAGGATGCCAACGGTTGTTCCGTGGCTGTTCCTGTATCGATCTCCGAGCCGATAGCCCTTTCTGCTGCCATCACGGCTCAGACAGAGGTGGACTGTAACGGCAATGCATCAGGCGCGGTGAGTGTCGCTGCTGCGGATGGTACGGCTCCTTACACTTACGACATCGGTGCGGGCCCTCAGGCCGTGGGAGATTTCTCTTCGCTTGTTGCCGGTGCTTATTCTGTTTCTGTGGAGGATGCCAACGGTTGTTCCGTGGCGGTTCCGGTCACGATCTCTGAACCGGTAGCCCTTTCTGCTGCCATCACGGCTCAGACAGAGGTGGATTGTAACGGGAACGCATCAGGCGCGGTGAGTGTCGCTGCCGCTGATGGAACGGCTCCATACACCTACGACATCGGTTCCGGCCCTCAGGCCGTGGGAGATTTCTCTTCGCTCGTTGCAGGTGCCTACTCTGTTTCTGTGGAA
>JBFHEW010000108.1:0-7378 GCA_041583955.1 Bacteroidia bacterium
CACCTTTCCAGTAGAGCCATACGTAGTGTACCACGCATGGCTCGATAGCGAAGAACATGGCAACATGACGGGTGGAGAAGCCCAGTGCAGTGACATTGTGGGTGGCCGCTTCAGTACGTGGGACGGTTACATCACGGGAACCAACATTTCGCTCACTCCCAACGAGGAGATCGTACAACGCTGGCGCACCACCGAGTTTGCCGATACGGACGAATCATCATTACTCACCATACGGTTGGCGCCTTATGCCCTTGGCTGCCAACTCACCCTTACACACAGCGAGATACCCGAAGGCCAACCCGACTATGAGCAAGGCTGGTATGAGCACTATTTCGAACCGATGAAGGCCTACTTCGAGGCAGACTGAGGTCTTTGCGTGATTAACGTTTTCAGCGAAATGTCGCTCAACCAGACAGACATCACATTGCGGAACGAAACATACGTGTCACACCACCGTGCTTTGCTGAGCCTTACGGTGCAAAGCGTGATGATAAATGATCGGAAACACCAATAGCGTGAACAGGGTGGCCGTTACCAGACCACCAATGATGACTATGGCCAACGGTTTCTGACTCTCTGAACCGATACCCGTACTGATGGCAGCAGGGAACAGACCGATGGCTGCCATCAACGCAGTCATTACCACCGGGCGGGTACGCAGTTTAACGGCATTGAAAATGGCATCTCGAACGGTTGCAGCCGTTGTGAGTTGGCGTTGGAACTCCGATATAAGGATAACTCCATTCTGCACACAGATTCCGAACAGGGCAATAAAGCCTACCCCTGCCGATATACCGAAGTTTATGCCGGTGAAGTGAAGCGCCAGAATACCGCCTATCAGTGCAAACGGCACATTGATGAGCACGTAGCCAGCATCGACAGCATTACCGAACATGATGAAAAGCAACACGAAAATGAGCACCAGACTGATGGGCACAACCTGCGATAATCGTTTACTGGCTCGCACTTGATTCTCAAACTCCCCGGTCCACCCTATCTGGTAACCGTCCGGTAAAGTGATGTTGGCCTTCACGTTGCGCTGTGCCTCGGCAATGGTGCTACCAAGGTCCCTGTCGCGCACAGAGAATTTGACACCGATGAAGCGCTTCGTATTATCACGATAGATGAATGCCGGGCCTGTGGTCTGTCTAACGGTGGCTATTTCCTTTAGCGGTATGCGGTTTCCGGTTATGGTCGGTACCATCAGCATGAGAATATCCTTCTCGTCCTTACGGTAGTCCTTGTGGTAGCGTATTCGTATGTCGAACCGTTTCTCTCCTTCGTATTTTTGCGTAGCGGTCTTCCCACCAATGGCCATTTCAATCACCGCCTGTGCGTCTCCCTTCACTACGCCATACATGGCCATTTTCTCTTCATCAAGCAGCACGCTTATCTCAGGCTGACCAATGTTGCGAAGAACGCCAACGTCCTTGATTCCTTCTACATGCTGCACCTGTTCAATGACACGGTTCGCTATTTCGTCCAGCTTCTCGAGGTCATCGCCATAGATCTTGATGGCGTTGGATGCGTTCATGCCGGCAACCGCCTCGGCCACGTTATCGATAATGGGCTGTGAGTAGTTGTAGTTGATGCCTTGGTATTTTTTCAGCTCCGTATCCATTTCCTCAATGAGCTCATCAAGGGTGATCTTCCTATCCCATTCCTCCTTAGGCTTCAGGTTCACCTGCATCTGTACATAATAGAATCCGCTGGGGTCGGTGCCATCGTTGCTACGACCGGTCTGCGACAATACTCCGTTCACCTCGGGAAACTGCATCAGTTCGTTTCTGAGGGTGCTTACCATTTCAACGGTTTTCGGCAACGAATAGCTCATGGGCATTTTGGCCTCCACCCATAACGCCCCTTCATTGAGCTGCGGTAGAAACTCGGTACCGAGCCACCGTGTGGAGCCGAGTGTGAGTGCAAAACCTAGTACGGCAATGGTAAGCGTGGCCCGTTTGTTTGCAAAGGTCCAGCCGAACGCCTTTTCTACGGACCTACTTACCGTTCGGGTAAAGAAGTTTTCCTTTTCCTTGACATTCTTCTTCAGTAGCATGGCACTGAGAACCGGAACCAAGGTGAGTGTGAACAGGAGTGCTCCGAGCAAGGCGAATCCGAGCGTCCATGCCAATGGCGAGAACATTTTACCCTCCACCTTTTCGAAAGAAAAGATGGGCAGAAGCGCAGAAATGATGATGAGCTTGGAAAAGAAAATAGCCTTTCCCATCTGCACGCCTGTGGTTTTTATAAGCCCCATTTTTGCAAGCCGGTTGAAGCGCTCCATGCCTACCCGATGTGCTTTATGATCGAGCGCCACGAAAATGCCTTCCACCATCACCACCGCACCATCAATGATGATTCCGAAATCAATGGCTCCCAACGAAAGCAGGTTGGCGCTCATTCCTTTGAGGTGCAGCATGAGAAATGCAAACAACAATGCAAGTGGAATGACAATGGCCACAATGGCCGTGGTGCGCCAATCTGCCATGAAAAGGAATACGATGACCGTTACCAGTATGATTCCCTCGAACAGGTTATGCATGACCGTACTTGTACAGTATGCCATCAGGTTGTCGCGGTCATAGAAGGTCTCCATCTTCACATCGGACGGAAGGATGGAGGTGTTCAGTTCGTTGATCTTCTCTTTTACACGGGCAAGCACCTCGCTGGGGTTCTCGCCTTTTCTCATCACAATGATTCCTTCCACCACATCATCCTCATCGTTGAGCCCTACCTGACCTACCCGTGGTTTGCCTGCTTCTTGCACTGTGGCCACATGTTTGACCAACAAGGGGTTACCATTGAAAATATCCACGATCGTGTTCTCAATGTCTTTCACGCTTTCCAGAAGACCGATACCTCTCACTACATAGGCCTGTCCGTTCTTTTCGATCACATCGCCTCCTACGTTGAGGTTCGATTTCGAAACGGCCTCGTACAATTCCAAGGGAGTGAGGTCGTACTGCTGCAGCTTCACGGGGTCTACCGATATCTCGTAGATCTTCTCTTCACCTCCAAAGGCCACCACGTCTGCCACTCCTGGCACTCTACGCAGCTCTCGGTCAATGGTCCAATTCTGTATGGTAAGCAGGTCTCTCGTGTTCCGGTTCTCGCCTCGCAACACATAACGGAATATCTCACCCGTAGGGCCATAGGGCGGCTGCACATCGGGGTCAACCCCTTCGGGCAATTGCACGTTTATCAGCAGATTATTCACCTGTTGGCGGGCAAAGAAATCCTCTACATCATCCTCAAAAATGATCTTTATGATGGATAGACCGAACATGGTGATGCTACGCACGTTGGTTTTGCGCTGCACGCTGTTCATGGCTATTTCGATGGGAGTAGTCACGAAGCGCTCCACCTCCTCCGCACTTCGACCGTTCCATTGAGTTACAATGATGATCTGCGTATTGGTGACATCTGGGAAGGCTTCAATTGGGATACGGATGAAACTATATGTACCCGCAATGGCAACCGCTCCCACCCAGAAGAAAGTGAAGAATCTGTTCTTCAGAGAGAACCCGATGATGTTTCTAATGAATCTGTTCATTGGTGATCAGTCGTTGATGGCATCGTAAATGAGCAGTCCGTTCTGAGAAATGACCTGCTCGCCTGCGGCCAGGCCCGCTTTCACATAGGTTATTTCACCCAACTGACGGTAAACCTCCAGCTCCCGTGTTTCGATGTTGCGCCTATCGTGGAACACCATGGTCCAATATCTGCCCTTGTCAAAGATGACCGCAGACGATGGTATGGTTATCAGTTCCTGTTCTTCGGTGCTGTTCACCGTTACGGTGCAGTTCATTTCGGGCTTGAGCCTGAAATCCGGGTTCGGAATGCGGACCCTGAACTTCATTGCCTTGGTAGATGGGTCAATGATGTTGTAGATCTTTTCGATCGTTCCGTGGTGCACATCGGGGAAAGCCACCGTGCTGACCGTTACCTCCTGACCTTCCTTGATGCGCGGAATGTCGTTCTCATTCACATAGGCAACTGCCAACACTTCGTTCATTTCGGCAATGGAAAAGAGCGGTTCCGTGTCATCGGGCCGCAGCATTTCGTTGATGTTGATGCTCTTTGAGATGACGAAACCGCTGATGGGGGCCACGATGCGGAAGTCTGAGTTCCCATTGAGCCGATAGATCTTATGGATCTCATTGATCTTATCGAGCCTCGTCCTTGCCTTTCGGAGTTCGGTCTGCGCAGCCGCCACATCCTTTTCTGAGTTGAGCCTTCCTGCAAACAGGTCCTGCTGCACCTGCAGATTCTTCTCTGCTATCACGATATCACTCTCGGCATCGAGTTTTTCCTGTTGGAAAGCCGCCACTTCGGAGCTTTGAAGCACCGCGAGCAGTTGACCTTGTTTCACATGGGTTCCAAGGCCCACATCGATGGATTTCACAATACCGCTCAGGACAGGATGAATGCGCGACAGTCGATCATTGTCGGCCTCTATCTTACCGAAAAGTCTGATCTCATTCTTCACCTGTTCGTAGCTCGCTGTGGCAAACTCGCATCTTGCCATCATTGTGTCGCTCATGGAGAAAACGGTCTGATGTTCGTCCGACACCTGTTCCTTACAGCCGCAGAGCAGCAACGCAAACGCTATGATTGATATGATTCGGTTCATTGTTGATTTGATCGCTTGGAGTTTATCGATATATGTCTTTTCCGACCAGAAGATTGAGCTCTTCGGCAGATGTGACCAGCTGGGTTTTGATGCGGGCCAGTTCGGTGAGTACCTCGTTGTAGGCTTCGAAGAAGTCTATGAATTCGAGAATAGACACGTTCCGTTTCTTGAAATTCTCTGTCATTCCATTCACGGTGAACTCGAAATCGCTGTCGTACATCTCGTTGGCCTTCCGATATTCGGATACTGTCTGTGCGTACAGCGCATATCCGTTACGTATCTCGCTGTTCACTTCGTTAAGCAATGCTTCTTTCAAGTAGTCGCTTTCCTGCAACCGGAACTTTGCAGACCGGATGTTGCCCTGATTGCGGTCCCACAGCGGCAGTGGAATGGAAAAGCCCACGTTGACCTGATCGGTAAATGCTCCACTGCGTTGGTCATAGTTCCCGAATACCTCCACATCTGGCACGGCAGTGCGTTTCTGAAGTCGCAGGTACTGCTCTGCAAGCGTACTGTTCTGCACGGCTATCAGCAGGTCGGGTCTGTTCGACCTGGCGGTCGCTATCAGCTCGTCAGGAGATAGGATGCGGATATATCTTTCTATATCTCCTTCGCTGAATCTGAACTTGACTACTGATGATGTCTGCAAAAGCTGCTGTAGCACCACCTGGGTTGCAAAGTATTCCTTGTTCAACTCTGCCCTATCGTTATTCAATTTCAGATAAGCTCCTTTGAGTCGAACCAGCTCGCTGAGCGGAATATTGCCCTTGTCGGCCTGTATGCGGTAAGCGGTGAGCAGGCTATCTAGCAAAGCAAGTTGCCTATCGTATTTCCTGAGAACACTTACCTGCTGACCAAGAGCGAAAAGACTACTGTGCAATCTGAACTTAAGATGCTGAGTAAGGTCTTGAAGTTCCAACTCGGCAATGGCGGCATTGGTTCTGGCCAGGTCTATCTGCGCTTTACGTTTTCCTCCCAGAATGATGAGCTGCTCCAATTGAAATGCCTTCTGCCCGGTATTGCCGACATGGAACGCCTTCTGATTCTGCGGGTCGTAGGCATTCAGGTCTGCCGTGAACACAGGGTTCGGGTAAATGCGGGCTTGAATTATCTGTGCCCTCTCTGCCTCTACGTTCATGGAGGCTGCCAGAAGTTGATAACTGCTACTTAGGAAAATGCTGTCAGCCTGCAGAAGATTCACCCGAAGGGTGTCTTGCCCTTGAGATGACCAACAAATGAAGAAAACCAGAAAAACGGTACTCAGAAGTCTCAGTCTGCTCATCAATGCGCTCATAATTGCGCAGCGAAGGTGTTCCTGACAAGCTTAAAATGACCTTAAAACCGATAAAATTCAGCTTAAAGGAAAGGATATGGTGAATAGATTCAGCCTGCTTGAGGGGTTGGCGTATGTAATGTTTCCTCCATGCAGGTCAATGATCTTCTGCGCCAATGCCAATCCCAGTCCCGAGCCGGGCACGCCTCTACTGTTCTCTCCTCTGAAAAAATGGCTGAACGCATACTTCTGCTCCTCAACGGTGAGTGGGGGTCCTGAATTGATGACGGCTATCGTAAGCATCTCCGCAGACGAACAGTCGATCCTGACCTCAGCGCGTTGCGTGTCACCATAGGCTATGCAGTTATTGAGCAGATTCAGAAACACCTGCTTCAAAAGCATTTCATTGGTGTTCAGCACAAGCCTGTCAGCCTCGGGGTCGCTCGTAGGTAGGTAGTTCACCTCAAACCGGAAATCAGGATGCGTGGCTATGAGTTCGCTGATGCTATCAAAGACGATCTCATCGATCCGTACTGGGGCCAGTTCCATCTGCTGGCCAGCTTCCACCTTTGATAGGTGCAAGAGCACATTGATAGTGTCGGCCAAGGAGCGGGTTTTACTTATCTGCACATCGAGGTCGCGTTGCGTTGTCTTCTCTTCGGTCCTATCGCGCAACCGTTCCAACTCAGAAACAATAACCGCCAGCGGAGTCTTTAACTGATGGGAGATATGATGAATGGAATGCTTCTGAAAAGCAAAGGTTTCTGCTATGCGTTGCAGCAGCTCATTGAACTTACCGTTAAGAAGCTCAATCTCGTACGTGGTTGTTTCTACCGTCCGCGGAAGCTGTCCTTGCGTGAGCACGTATCCATCGGCAAGCTCGGCCAGATCCTTAATGGGTTTGGCTATCCTTTGCGCCAAGAATACCGACAGGCCCACCACTACCAGAGAAATAACGAAGAACAGCATAAGCAGTGTCCTTCGGAGAAACGTCAGTTTGGAGTAACCGAATGCATCATAAGCCTTGCTGATGCCATAGAATGTGGTGCCGTTACGATCAATGTAGGTTCCCACCACATCGTACTTTCCATCCTTGGTTTCAATCCATTTATTGTCAACATTCAGTTCAGAAAGCATTTCCTTCGAAATGGGGATAGGGGTATCATCCACACTCGAGTAAATGAGCTGTTTCTTACTATCGAAAAGGAGCAATTTCTCGTCATACAGGTCATTGATGGTGAGTTTGTCCATGGCCTCGATCAACATCTCATCCGTTTCCTTCACTTCAGAAAGGAATTTGAGCGTGGTCACGATCTTCTCTTTCTGGCGCTGTTGAAATTCCTCCTCACGATGGGCCGAAAAAAATACGTTAATGATGATCAGAGTCAGGCCTATCAGGGCAATGACCGTGCTCGAGAAATAGGCCAGAATCTTATTCCTTATCCTCATCTGATTGGAGATAATAACCGTAA
>JBFHEW010000109.1:0-7368 GCA_041583955.1 Bacteroidia bacterium
ACCCTACTGACCCAACTACTGCTACAAAGAGTCCTAACGTCTCTACGGTCTGCGTTGGTCAGGTCTTGGACGCCACTCCGTCTGGAGGTTCTAATGGCCAGGGTGGGTGTACCATTCAATACAGATTCATGAGAGGAGCGACTGTTGCTCAGAACTGGGGTACTTCAAGTTACACTACGGTTGCTGCCGATATTGGCAATACAATCACAGTTGAAGCCAGAAGAACCGGGTGTACAGGTACTGGGTGTACTACTACTACAGCCGGAAGTGGCTCTTTGGCTTCATGGGTGGTCGTTGATGACCCTCAATCGCCTACAGGACTGACCCAATCACCTGCCATTGCTCACGCATGTGTCGGTCAATTGCTGTCAGTTTCCAGCCCTACAGGTGGTTCGTCTGGAGTCAGTGGCTGTGTAGTTCAGTATCAGTTCATGAGAGGAGCCTCAGTGGTTCAATCGTGGAGTACAACTGCTAGTTACACGGCAGGGGTAGCCGATGCTGGGAGCGTTATTACCGTTCTCTCAAGGCAAGGTAACTGTACCGGAAACGGATGTACTGCGAATAGTGCTGCCAGTGGGGCTCTTGCTTCTTGGACCATTTATGCTGACCCGACCATTTCAATCACGGATCAGAACACTTCGGTATGCATTCCTCAATCAGGTACGACCTTAAATGCCACAACTTCAGGTGGTTATTCGTGTAGTTTTCAATGGCAGGTTAGCACAACAAGTGCTACATCAGGATTTACCAATACCGGATCTAACTCGGCTAGCCTTTCAACAGGTCCAATTTCTGGACCCACATGGTACCGTTGCATACGAAACTGTAATACATCTGTTAACTGCAACCAGGCCATTTCTGGCGTTACGGAACTTCGACCCATTCCGGACCTGCCTGGTGTAAATAGCCCTATCAATGGATGTGGACTTGTCACTGTACCATCGACCATTGGCACCAACGGAACAACAAATAGGTATTACTCGGATGCTGGTCTTACAAACCTGCTGACAAGTGGAACAAGTTACCAGACAAGTACTTCTGGTACATACTATATAACCAGCTACAATTCCACCACTGGGTGCGAGAGTGCTGCGGTTGCTGTGTCGGTTACTTCTACTCCATCGTTCACTTATGGTACAACCGTGTCAAATTACAACGGTTTCGGGGTTTCATGTTACGGATCCACGAATGGATCCATTGCCATTACAGGTGTTTCCGGAGCATCGTATGCATGGTCTACTGGAGCCAGTACCAGTTCTGTAACCGGTCTTGCTGCCGGTAACTATTCGGTGACCATCACTGCGGGCAACTGTGTGGAAGTGGCCAACATCACCATCTCCGAACCGCCTGCACTGAGCATTTCCGGCATCCTGTCATCTTCCACTTCTGGCAACTACAACCTGAACTGCAGCGGCAATACGAACGGAACTATCGATATGACGCCTTCAGGTGGCGCTCCAGGATACACCTATCTCTGGTCTGGCGGTGCAACTTCTCAAGATAGGACCGGACTAGCGGCTGGAACACATACTGTTACTGTAACAGATGCCAACGGATGTACTGCCAACAGTTCATTCGTAATAACCGCCCCTCCTGCCCTTTCACTGACATTCAATGTGGGCTATGAATGTAATTCATCGGGAAACTACGTTAATGCCAGTGTGACAGTTGTAGGTTCAGGTGGTGAACAACCTTATCAATACAGACTCGATGCGGGGGGATATGGAGGTTCCAACTTCTTCAACGGTCTCGCCAACGGTACTAACCACACAGTATATGTAAGGGATGCCAATGGTTGTATCACCTCTCTGAGCTTCACCGTTACCTATCCACCTAACGGAACGGCTACCAATGATTGCGATTACATCTATGTAAGTCCGTCAGGTTCAGGACCACTAGGGACAGAGGAATGCCCGACAGACCTCATCACAGCTTTCAGCATTTTCGCTTCTGACCCATCAAGGAATCACATATTGATGCGAGAAGGGACCTACAATTTCAGTAGTAAGATTTCCATTCCAAGCGGTATCACCATTGACGGTGGATATGAGGATGTCGGGTCTGATTGGAGAAAAAGTACCGGTCTGACAACTCTTTGGGACATTAGCCCTGCAGAGGAAAGTGGCGGTACCAATGTCCGCCATAAAATAGGTGTAGAGGCAATTAACAGGTCTAACTTCACCATAAAGGATGTTGACATCATTGTGGCCGGTGTTTCAGGACAGATAAACGGTTACGGTAAATCAGTATATGGCATGAGGCTATCGGGCTGCAGCAACTACCAGATCATACGAGTGGATGTAAATACCGGTTCTGCTACTGCAGGTGCCTCGGGAACAAACGGTGCTTCTGGTAGCAACGGAGGCAACGGAGCCAATGGGCTTGGCGGTCATCCAGATAATAACGTTGGGCCCCGCCCGAACCCTGCCGGTGGTTCTTCTGCCTGCTGCCCTGGTGGTGTAGGTGGCGATGGAGAAAATGATAACTATTACGCCCAAAGTGGTGCATCAGGAGGCTGCAGCGGTGGTGCTGGTGGCGGTGGTGGCGGTACCAATTGCAACTTCTGGGGTTGCTCCAACCCTGGTAATGGTGGTAATGGAGGTGCCGGGGCCAACGGAGCCTCTGTAGGAGCTGCTGGAGCTGCCGGATCGGCATTGAGCTACAGTGGTGGTTTTACCGTGCCAGGTGGAACCGGAGCAACAGGTGGTGCCGGACAGAATGGCCGCGGTGGCGGTGGCGGTGGCGGTGGCGGTGCCGAGGAGTCTGCAGTCTGTGACGATGGTCATGGTGGACAAGGCGGTGGCGGTGGCGGTGGCGGCTGCGGTGGCGCAGGTGGCACAGGCGGTAAAGGTGGCGGTAGTGCCTATGGAATCTATCTTGTCAGCAATGGAGCTAACGGACATATCGTCAACGCAGATCTTAACGGAGTAGGCGCTCTCGGAGCCGGTGGTGCCGGTGGTGCCGGTGGTGCCGGTGGTATCGGTGGTAACGGTGGTTTCGGTGGCTGGGGTGGCAGCTGCGATGTCGGTAAAGGCGGTAACGGTGGAAAAGGTGGTAATGGTACAGCCGGTGGAGCCGGTGGTGACGGTCAGCCTGGAGAACGCGTACTTGTGAAACTCGTATCCGGAACTGCTCTTGTAACCAATACTTCGGGTATTCCTACCAGCGGAAGTCCGGTCACTCAGACCATGCACAGAGGTTGCACCAACTCAGAGATCATACTCACGAAAGGTGGTAGCACTTGGAGCAGTTATGGCGCTGGTGGAGCCCTCGTCAATGACTTCACTTCATCCACTAACGGTTATACCAGCTCCTCACCGACTGTGAAGGTGTATTACACCAGTACAGGGGAAAAAGACATCACAGTAGGTGGAGTGGCGTACAACAACTTCATAGAGATATATGACACAAGGGCGCTGCCTGTCATCAGTCCATTCACTTCTCCGATCTGTGCAGGGAGCTCGCTCACATTGGCGACCCCTACATCAGGCATCGACTACGAATGGGTGGTTCAGAAGACTCCGGTCACAGGGTTTACTTCTCCTCTCCCGTTGTTCACTTCCAATTCTCCGAACCCAACGTTCAATTTTGGTATTTCGACTGCCGGCACATATCAAATAAAGCTGAGAGTGAAGGATGAATGTTGCGGATGGTCGGTACCTGTTTATGCAACGGTGGTCGTCAATACGGTTCCACCAGTGGCAGGTCCTATTTCGGGTAACTCCGTTGCATGTCAGAGTGCTACAGGTGTAGTCTACTCCATAGCACCTGTTGCCACGGCAACCAGCTATACTTGGACCGTTCCTTCAGGTGCAACGATTACCAACGGACAGGGCTCAACCTCCATCACTGTGAGTTTCGGTCTCAATGCTGGGAATATCACCGTCAGACCAAGTAACATCTGTGGTGATGCATCCAGCGCAACCAGCTTGACAATAACCATTAACCAACCACCTTCAGTGAACATCAATGGAGGTAACCCTTACAGCTACGTACTGCCTTGTTCTGGCTCGCAGACACTGACTGCAAACGCTTCCGGTGGTACTGGTGGATCAGGTGTGTTTGCATACAACTGGAGTACAGCCGCAACTACACCTTCGATTTCTGTCAATTCACCTGGAGGTTTCAACGTGAACGTGACCGATCAGGGTAGCGGATGCGTAGGTAGCGCCTCTGCAACAATCACTCAGGCGTCATCCATTAACGCTGGTTACCTTACTTGGACAGGGAATGTTGACAGGCAGTGGAAGGTACCAGGTAACTGGGATTGCCTCACCATCCCTACCAGTACAGATAATGTGATCATTCCTGCAGGGCCGCTCCCCAACGAGCCGACCATCTATGGAGATCCTATACCGGCCAACGCCACCATCGGTGAATGCTTTACCATTGAGATTCAAGGAAATACCGAGCTTTTGATAGAAACGGACATCAATGCGGAATTGAAAGTGTTCGGACCATAGTCGATACAGGAAATCAAAAGAAAAAGCCCGTTCAAACAAATGTTCGAACGGGCTTTTTTGTGTTCAGAGAATGGATAGCTACTCAATAGCTCGCGTCAAGAAATCCCGAATCGGTTGACTGACTTCAAAGTCACTCATTACCACATTCACGATATCCTCTCCTAAAATAACTTCAGGTGGAAATTCGGAGAAGAAATAAAACTGTTTATTGAACAGAAGAGGTTGGTCTTCTGCGGCTTTCTTGAATTCCTTTGGAAGGACCTTATTCTTCTCTCCTCTCAATTGACCGAACCTATCGATGAAAGCATCGTCCGATACCAGTTCATCCAATTCTGAAGAATGCTGAAGAATGTACTTTCTTATTCTAAGCAACACATGTTTCTCGGGTTGATACAATCCACCATAGAATCGGAAATGCTCTGGTCCGGCTTCCAAATACATACCAGGAATGCCTATGCCTAACTTTCTTCCTCCAGGAGCAATCACTGCGCTACTGTTAAGTTTATATGGGGTTTTGTCGTTGCTGAAGCGGACGTCACGATAGATCCTGAAAACGGCATCCTTAGCTTCTCCATCAAAGCGCTTATCGATCTTTGCCGCCTGATCAATAACCTCCTGAATGAACGTCAGAAAAGGTTCTTTCACCGACTTCTCATATCGCTTCTTGTTCCCGTGAAACCAATCTTTATTATTGTTGGCGGCCAGTTCTATGAAAAACCGGAGGTAATCTTCTGTGAAATAGGACATGGGTTACAGGTTAAGCATACAAGCCGTATCATCGTTTTTCCTTTCCGTACTTCTTGCGGATATCTTCCATAACTGGACCTCGGATGTCCCGAGTAAGATTATGCACTGCTCCAGACCAATAGGCTTCAAATCCATAGCCGGTTGGTTTCCCTACGATTTTTCTAGTGTAGAGTACATACTTCGTGTGAAGGTCGAAGAATACGATGTAGGCGGTTAACTTTTCTGTTTGACGGTTCAATGTTTCGACCATGACAACAGCCCCCACTCCATCTTCGTAATTGGGTAAATTATACTTGGATATGATGTCCGTAATGGTGCTATCGGTCAAACGGTTGGTGGTATCCAAGAAGAGTGTCCGCAACTTAACCATCTGGTTTACCACTGGCATCATCACCGTATCATTTTTCACCCTCATCAGATTGAATACGCCAGGGTAGTACGGATCCTTTCTACCATGGATGGTGTGAATGTTCCATTTCCTGAAAAACTCAGACCGGATCGCTTCTGGATTACTGAAATCTTCAATCCCGATCATCTTAGACCGAGTGAAATCAAGTCCGAACCAGACCAGATCGCATTGTTCTTCTATGAGGTCAGACATGGTTCTTTGCCCAAACGTCATTGTTGGAAAGGATAGGAAAAGACCAAAGAGAACTAAAATGAGCCAGCTGGTCTTAATTGATCCTAATGTTGATTTTGATTCCATGTTTTCAGTGATTGAGTTCTTTGTAGTTATCGGGTACATCATTTAAGCAAACATTGATACTTCATTCCTTTCGTGAGTGTTTGCGACCTTTCATTTAGATAAATCGCACCGATTCAAATTTACAACTATCGTGAGGTTAATGTGTTAACCTTGCATTTCAATCTATCAAAGAGATTCTCACGTAGTTTGTTCGGAATTAATTAATTCAGGATGTTGGATTAAACCTATGGACCATGCAGCGGTCATAGACGTTTTTATTGAGAAAGTATGCGGTCATTCCTTATTCTAATTCTGTCGGTTATCATTTTCAACAATTCTTGGGCACAGAAGTCGGGTCGTGCTGAAAACGAAAATGTGCGAGGAAGGCTTATAACCGGAACGGTTGTAGATGAAAAATCGAATCCGATACCTTACGCTTCTATTGCTGTGAGAGCTGATTCGGACACCTCGTTTCTGCGAGGCACGGCAACGGACCTGAATGGAACATTCGAACTGCGACTGAAGCCAGGACGTTACAGCCTGACAGTCTCATTCATTTCCTATCGCAATACCACATTGCCAATAAACCTGATTGAAGGTGATGTACAGCTTGGAACGATAAAGCTAGAACCGAAAACCGAACTGTTGGACGAAGCTGTTGTGCAAGCAGAAAAGAGCTACATGGAGCTCAAGTTGGACAGAAGGGTTTATAACGTAGGCAAAGATCCGAACAACGTGGGAAGTAATGCGCAGGAAATTCTGGAAACGGTTCCCTCGGTAGAAGTTGACGTGGATGGTACTGTTAGTTTAAGAGGAAGTTCCAATGTGCGTATCCTTATTGACGGCAAACCTTCGGGCCTTACAGGAATCAGCACGCAGGACGCATTACGCCAGATTCCGGGAAATCTGATAGAAAAGATTGAAGTGGTTACGAATGCTTCTGCTAAATATGATGCCGAAGGCGATGCTGGTATTCTCAATATCGTGTTAAAAAAGGAGAAACGGGCAGGCATCAACGGGTCGTTCGAAGTGAATGCAGGCTTTCCTCACAATTACGGGACCTCGGCAAACATCAATTACCGGAAAGGGAAGATCAATCTGTTCACCGGAATAGGTGTGCAATACCGGGAGCGGCCGGGTAGTGGAAAATCATTCCAACAGTTTTTCTTGGAGGACACGACATTCGCCTACGAGCGTACCAGAGATCAGGTACGTGGCGGCCTATCAGGAAATGGCCGGCTCGGAATGGATTACTTCATAAACGACAAGACTTCCCTCACCGCCTCTGGTCTGTACAGCAGAGCTTGGAACGACAACATGTCGAACCTGAAATACACCGATATTGATGAGAATGGAAGCGTGACCCAGGTAGTATCACGTTCGGAAGATGAACACGAAGCACAACAGAACATTGAGGCCAATGTTAATTTCAGACGCACCTTTAAGACCGAAGAACAGCTTTTGACCGCAGAC
>JBFHEW010000110.1:0-7351 GCA_041583955.1 Bacteroidia bacterium
GCAGCAGCCCGTCTGTGGGTAGATGCCATCATTGACCCACGCGACACGCGAAAGTGGATAAGCATGGGAATTGAAGCGGCCGAACACGCACCGGTAGAGAAATTCAACCCGGGTGTCATTCAAACCTGATCGAAGGGAGTAGTGAAATTCATCCTTCCGCTTTTTGTCCTTGCATTTTCATGTCAGATTTCCCTGGGTCAGGAAACCTTCGGCTCCACCCCGTCAGCACTTACCTCAGACCCACAGACCCCTCCGCTGAAGATCCTGTCCTGGAACATTTACATGCTTCCGCCATTAGCGAAATTCACAGGAAAGCAACGGAGAGCCAGTAAGATCGGTGACCTTCTCAAGGATTCCGACTTCGACATCTTCGTGTTCCAAGAAGCATTCCATGGCGCAGCAAGGAGAAAGATATGGCGTAGGCTGAAGGACAACTTCCCGCACAGGTTAGGGCCCGCCAATAAACGGTGGTACTCCTTCAGAACCAACAGCGGTATTTGGATGGTGAGCAGGATTCCGCTGACCGAGATCGGCACGATCGATTTCAAGGAATGCGATGGCATCGACTGCTGGAGCCGAAAAGGTGCGCTTTTGGCAGAAGGGCAATTCCAAGGTCAGACATTTCAGATACTCGGTACGCATCTCGAAGCGGGAGGCAGCAAGGAGTTGAAGGAAGGACAATATCGCGAACTGAATGAGTTGCTTTCGACTCACAGGAAGGAGAATATTCCGCAGGTGATATGTGGCGATTTCAACACCCATCGCAAAGATTCTGCCCGATACGACCTCATGTTGGAAATACTCGGAGCAGCGAATGCTCCGTTCGATGGCGAACAGCAATTCACTTCAGACGGTGCCCTCAACGACATCAAAATAGGTCAAGGAAAAGAGAAGAAGCGAGGTCTTATCGACTACATTTTCTATCGTTCCAATGGAATAGATGCCGAGATCAAACGCTACGTACGCATGCCGCGTTCACAGTGGAGCAGGAAATACCGCGACCTTGCCGACCACTTTGCAGTTGAGGCTCAGATTCATTTCAAATGAAAAAACCCTTTGCACTTTCGTGCAAAGGGTTTTCAAGTTCCAAGCCTTTCCTGGTCGGCTTATCTTCCTTCAAACGCCACTGGCATTTCAAAACTGTAGTCGAAATCGTCCTTAGAAGGGTCGAAATAGATCCACGCAACCTCTTCCGGATTATCCAGATCACCCGCCTCCACGTTCACAGCAAACTGAAAAAGCTGATTCTCGTACTTGTACCCTTTCATCACCTCGGTGTTCAGGTTAACGCGCTTGTGAATACCTGTGTTCGAAGCCACATCAATTACATACTCTTTATCATACTCAAGGTCAATTTTAAAATTCCCATTCCGCACTACCATTTGCTGCTCCATCAGCTCAACGCTATGCGAAGTATGGTAATACCGATATACCGTTACCGAACTCACTACGGCCTTGTTCTTCCTATCGCACTCAATCTCCCCTTTCAAGGTCAGCTTACCATAATTCTGTGCCGATACGGAAACAGAAACGATCAGAAACGTGAAAACCAGCGCATATATCTTCGTGATGATGTTTGTGAGTAAATCCATGACCGTTGATTTTAAGGGTTATGCATTCTTAACGCCACCAATTAATTTTCCGTTTCAGTTTATCGGCAAACGACCCAATTGTCGGACGAACAGCTTCATCAGTAGGACAAACGCATAGGATTAAATTTCAGGGCGTGCCCCTCGCCTACCCACCGGCCCACCCGCTATCGGGTCGGGTCGTCCGCTCTATCTTTTCTTCTCCGCTCAAAGCGGAAAAGAAAAGGATGCCGCTGCCACCCCTCACGCACGCTCAGGGCTCAGGTTCGCATCAAACTTCACTACAGTACGAAACTTGCACGGTGCATCCATCCAACTCATAACGCTAATTCTATCTTTGCGCTCCCAAATAAAAATCAAGCACAACGCATGATCACCATAACGCTACCAGACGGAGCACAGAAGAAGTACGAAAGTGGCGTCACGCCAATGGAAGTGGCCATGAGCATCAGCGAAGGATTGGCCCGCAACGTCATTTCGGCAAGTGTCAACGGAACCAAGGTGGAAACAGTAACCCCCATCACCGCAGATGCCAAGTTGGTACTCTACACCTGGAACGACAAGGCTGGAAAAGAAACATTCTGGCATTCGTCCGCCCACGTACTGGCGCAGGCATTGGAACACCTTTATCCAGGTATCAAGCTCACCATCGGTCCGGCCATCGAAAACGGATTCTATTATGATGTGGACCTTCCGGAAGGAAAAGTGATCACAGATGCCGATTTCAAGAAGATCGAAGACACGTTCATGGAATTTGCCCGACAGAAGGCAGAGTTCAAAATGAAATCGGTTTCCAAGGCAGATGCACTCAGCTTCTACAAGGAAGCCGGAAACGAATACAAGGTTGAACTGATCGAGAATCTGACAGACGGTGAGATCACCTTCTGCGACCATTCTGACTTCACCGACCTTTGCCGCGGTGGTCATCTGCCCAATACCGGATTCATCAAGGCGGTGAAGATCATGAATGTGGCCGGAGCCTACTGGCGAGGCGATGAGAAGAACAAGCAGCTCACCCGTGTTTACGGTATTTCATTTCCGAAAGACAAGGAACTGAAAGAATACCTCGGCATGTTGGAAGAGGCCAAGAAACGCGACCACCGGAAACTCGGTAAGGAGCTCGAGCTTTTCACATTCTCTCAACGTGTCGGTCAAGGACTTCCATTATGGTTACCTAAAGGTGCCGACCTCAGAAAACGCCTCGAAGCGTTCCTACAGAAACAACAGGTAGAGGCCGGTTACGAAATGGTCATCACCCCACATATCGGTTCCAAGGAACTTTACGTCACCTCCGGGCATTACGCCAAATACGGTAAAGACAGTTTTCAGCCCATAAACACCCCGGCCGAAGGAGAGGAATTCCTTCTGAAACCGATGAACTGCCCGCATCACTGCGAGATCTACAAGTTCAAGCCCCGATCATACAAAGACCTGCCTGTGCGGTTGGCCGAATTCGGCACGGTGTACAGATACGAGCAGAGTGGTGAACTTCATGGTCTTACACGTGTGCGGGGATTCACGCAGGATGACGCCCACATCTTCTGTCGTCCAGATCAAGTGAAGGACGAATTCGTAAAAGTGATGGACCTGGTGCTATACGTACTTAACGCGCTCCATTTCGAAGATTACACGGCCCAGATATCGTTACGCGATCCCGACAACAAGGAAAAATACATCGGTTCCGATGAGAATTGGGCCAAGGCCGAAGCTGCGATAGTGGAAGCCGTTGCCGAACGCAACATCAAAACCGTTACGGCCTATGGCGAGGCGGCATTCTACGGCCCGAAGCTCGATTTCATGGTGAAAGACGCCCTCGGTAGAAGTTGGCAGTTGGGAACCGTGCAGGTGGATTACAACCTACCAGAGCGGTTTGAGCTGGAGTATGTGGGTTCAGACAATCAAAAGCACACACCGGTGATGATCCATCGGGCGCCTTTCGGAAGTATGGAACGTTTCGTGGCGGTGCTATTAGAGCATTGTGCCGGTAAATTCCCGCTTTGGTTGACCCCCGATCAGGTTGCAATACTGCCTGTTTCGGAGAAATATAATGATGAAGCAAAAAAGCTTTCAGGTTTGCTTAAGAATTACGACCTTCGCGCTTTCGTTGACGAGCGCAACGAGAAAATAGGAAGGAAGATCCGTGATACGGAAGTCATGAAGGTTCCTTACATGTTGATAGTGGGTGAACAGGAAGTGAACTCAGGAAAACTATCGGTAAGGAAACAGGGAGAAGGAGACCTTGGCTCATTCAGCATTGAGGAATTCGCCAAACTCATTCAGGACGACATTGAAGCGGATCTGAAAGTAAATTGAATAGTAACTAAACGTAGAACACCATTAGAAGACCAGCAAGACCGAGGAGAGTCGTAAGACACGAAGATCCCCATAAGATCAATGAGAAGATAGACGCCCGTGAGGTGCGTTTGGTAGGTGAAGGAATTGAGCCTGGCGTGTATCCGATCAGAAAAGCCTTGGAACTGGCCGAAGAGCAGGAACTCGACCTTGTAGAGATCTCTCCGAACGCGGCCCCACCGGTCTGTAAGATATTGGACTACAAGAAGTTCCTATTCGAACAGAAAAAGAAACAAAAGGAGCTGAAATCCAAAGCCACGAAGATCGTGGTCAAGGAGATCAGATTCGGACCGAATACTGATGATCATGATTTTGAGTTCAAACTCAAGCATGCCCAACAGTTTCTCGAGCAAGGAGCAAAAGTGCGAGCTTTCGTCTTCTTCAGAGGTAGGTCGATCGTATATAAGGACCAGGGAGAAATTCTGCTGCTGAAGTTTGCCAATGAATTGGAAGAGCTTGCAAAAGTGGAAATGCTCCCTAAAATGGAAGGAAAGAAGATGTTCATCATCCTCGCTCCGAAGAAAGGATCAAAAAGTAAATAGTTAATCAATCAATAGACGTCATGCCAAAGGTTAAGACAAACTCCAGCGCCAAGAAACGTTTCAAACTAACTGGAACTGGAAAAATCAAGCGGAAGCACGCGTTCAAAAGTCACATTCTTACCAAGAAGACTACCAAGCAGAAGAGAAATCTGACGCATGCTACCTTGGTGAGCGATGCAGACCTGAAGAACGTGAAGCACATGCTAAACATCTAAGTTTTAAAGTTTAACCCGGTTTTAAGCCAAAAGATCCATGCAGCGCATGGGCGCTTAACGCCAAAAACAGAACAAAATGCCAAGATCAGTGAATGCCGTTGCCGCAAGGGCAAGGCGAAAAAAAGTCCTCAAGCAGGCAAAAGGTTACTTCGGAAGAAGGAAAAACGTTTGGACAGTTGCGAAGAACGCAGTTGAGAAAGCATTACAGTACCAATACCGTGATAGAAGGGTCCGCAAACGCGAATTCAGAAAACTGTGGATCCAGCGTATCAACGCAGGTGCCCGCCAGTACGGAATGTCTTATTCTGTATTCATGGGAAAATTGGCCACCAGCGGAATCGACATCAACAGAAAAGTTCTTGCCGACCTTGCTATGAACGAACCAGAAGCGTTCAAAGCCATTGTTGACCAAGTAAAATAACACTTCCGATAGAAGTGAATGCAAAGGCCGCTCAACCATGAGCGGCCTTTTCTGTTTACAAACAATGGGTTGGTATTATTTTCTTGGGTCCTACCTACTCAGATTGTACGAACCAAGTAACTTCATCAACATGAAAAAAGCGCTTTTCATACTTACGTTCACGTTGCAGGCCTTGCTTTCAACAGCCCAATGTCTGGATACGCTCAATTTCCCCAACTATCAGCCACCATGCAACCCCGATCTGGTGCCTGTTTGCGGTTGCGATGGCGTTACCTATACGAATAATTGCTTTGCCGATTTTGCCACCGTGACCCAATACATTGACGGTCCATGCGAGCAGGTGGTGATGCGCGTTTCGCCCAATCCTGCAACTTATTGGCTAGATGTTACCATCGTAACCAAATACGAAGCGGATGTGAACCTATACATATTTGACCGCACCGGCAACATCTACTACTATCAGTATCTCCGCGCAGTGAACAGCCAGCTTTTGAACATTCCACTGAACGGTTTTGACCAAGGATTGTACATCGTGATGGTAGAATCCAACGGTGTTAGTCAATTGTCAAAGATCATCAAGTGGGAACAGTAGTTCAAACCATCTGAATACCTAACTTTAAGCCTTAATCGAAGCAATGCTTTCTGAACCTGAAACAGAGATATTCGAGAATGTGAAAGAGATCTTCTCCAACTATTTGGGGGAGCACGGCCATAGGAAAACGCCAGAGCGTTTTGCCATTCTGGCCGAGGTTTACTCTAGCGATGGTCATTTCGACATTGAGTCGCTGTACGTTCAAATGAAGGCAAAGAATTACCGTGTAAGCCGTGCTACGCTGTACAACACCATTGAGCTTCTACTCGACTGCAAACTGGTCACCAAGCATCAGTTCGGAAAGAACATTGCACATTTCGAGCGATCGTACAAATACGCACAGCACGATCATCTCATCTGTCAGGACTGCGGCAAAGTGTTTGAATTCTGCGACCCGCGTATACAACAGATCCAGAACATGGCGGGAGAAATACTCGATTTCAACATCATCAACCACTCGCTTAACTTTTATGGCAGTTGTAAAAAACTCGCCCAGAACGGTAAATGTGACCGTATGAACCAAACAGACTGATCATGGAATATACCATAACCGACCAAGGAAATGTGAAACTGATAACCCTTTCGGGCCGACTGATTGAAAAATCACAGGCAGATGGGCTTATCGAAGAGTTCGAATCATTAGTGGAAAGCGGAGCCCACAAATACCTCATGAGCCTTGGCGACCTGGAGTATGTGAACAGTACCGGCCTTAACCTTCTCATAGGCATGTTCACTTCTGCACGGAATTCGGGCGGTGAACTCGTGATCGGTGGTATTTCGCCTAAAGTGAAGAAGCTGATGGTGATGACCAAGCTCGACTCTATTTTTAAAATCTATGATTCGGTAGCTGCCGCTTCCGAAAATTTCTAACTCATAATCGAATTACTTTGAAGAAAGTGGATGTACTCCTAGGCCTCCAATGGGGAGACGAAGGAAAGGGAAAGATCGTTGACGTACTCACACCCAAGTACGATGTAATTGCCAGATTCCAAGGTGGGCCAAACGCTGGCCATACGTTGGAGTTCGAAGGAATAAAACACGTGCTTCATACCATTCCATCCGGTATTTTCCGGAAAAACGCCATCAATATCGTTGGAAACGGTGTGGTCATTGACCCTATCATTTTCAAGAAGGAGATAACCGCGTTGGATAACCGGAACGTTGATGCTTCGGCAACGCTCAAGATATCGAAGAAGGCTCACCTCATCCTGCCTACGCATCGTTTGCTCGATGCCGCATCTGAAGCAGCTAAAGGAAACAGCAAGATCGGGAGCACCTTGAAAGGGATCGGTCCTACTTACATGGACAAAACAGGAAGGAACGGACTTCGCGTGGGTGATTTCCTGAACGACCGCTTCAAAGAGAAATACAATTTTCTCAAGGAGAAACACGAACAGATACTCAAACAATTCGGGGCTGAAGGAGTAAGCCCAGAAGTGGAGAACGAATGGTTTGAAAGTTTGGAAACGCTCAAACGCTTTGAACTGATAGACAGCGAACAATACATCAATAACCAATTGAAGGCCGGTAAATCCGTGCTGGCAGAAGGGGCTCAAGGTTCTTTGCTCGATATCGACTTCGGCTCGTATCCATTCGTAACATCATCCAATACAGTCTGTGCCGGAGCGTGCACCGGATTA
>JBFHEW010000111.1:0-7336 GCA_041583955.1 Bacteroidia bacterium
ATATGGCCTTGAAAAAGCGGCACACCTGTTACGCGCGGAATCAACTCTATCTTATTGACAATGATGGAATCCTCCACGTAAAAGCCCCGATACACATATCGGTAATACAGATTGGCAGAGGGTGATAACGGTGAAATGAGGTCACGGTCGCTCAACCCCTCCAGGTCGTAGGTTCGATCGTAGAAATTGAAATTGATGCTGGTGGCGTTGTTCCAAGTGAAACCCTGCGAGTTGCCACTCACCTTGGAAGCAATGACCCTTTCCTTGGTCTTGTCAGGCTCTTTGAAATGGAATTCGGAAACGCTCTCGGAGAGATAGACGATGCCACTTCGGGTCTCATCCAATCCGCTCACATCAAGCGAACGGCCGAGTATCCGTTTTGGTAGATTCTTCACCTGATTGATGCCTTTCACGTAGACCTTACACGAATATTCACGTACCTGATTCTGATAGAATTTTCTGCGCGACCGGGCCAAACGCATGATGCGGTAAGCCGGATCTTCGCTTCCATCGACCCGTGCCTCTCCGAGTTGAAACACAACCCGCTGTAGCACAACATCCAATCGTGTCTGACCCGAAACAGTGATGGGCCGTATCTCGGTACGGAAACCGACATATCGGAACACAATGGTATGGTAGCCATCTGCCAGATCAAGGTGGTAATTCCCTTCGGAATTGGTGGTGGTACCGATGGTGGTTCCTTCAATGTAAACCGTTACGAACGGAACAGGTGCCCCGTCCTCATCAGTGACCATTCCGTCTACAGACGCAGCATTCGCCACAGCAATGCACAGCGCAGAAACAACTAGAAGGAGGAATATCGATCGCAACGGCTTCACCTGAACGGTAAAGATAGTTGCACTATTGATAATCCGGATGCCGTAACAACTTCAACAGCCGCTCTTTGAAGTCTGCCTTGGTCAGATCGCAGTACGCCACACGTTTTCCGGTACCTGTTTCACTTATCAAAAGATAGGGTTTCGAGGCAGACGAAACCGTGTTTCTGGTGTCGTTGGGAGCAACTTCAATGTATGACGATACATCGGAAAGGATATTGAATTCCTGAGCGTAAAGCAACACCCCCACGGTGGCGCAGTCGAAAGGAATGAACCCATTTTTAGACCCTATGAAGGTGCGCCACAGGCTGTGCCAACTCTTCAGTTGACGATAAACCCAACGATCGCCCGGTGCTGTACTTGTTTTCAGATGCTTGAAATCGTCAAGACCGAGAAACAGCTCATTAGAACAATCGTACCCCGAAAGGATAACTGGTACTTCGGTCTCCAAAAGAACAGCAGAAGACCGTGGATCGAGATCGAAATTGTAATCAGAGAACTTGACCTTACCCGAACCCGGATTGAACAGCATACCAGGTCTGCGTCCTGCACAGTAGGAGATGACAGTGATGTTACGATGCAGATCGGGTCTGAGATTGAGAACCGTGCCGACATTGGTCATGGGGCCGAGCGCCAGAATGCTCATTGGGCCTTGCTCCAGCGCAGCGATCATGGCAACTACGGCCGGTGTCTGTTCACCGAATCCGGTGCTGTCGTCAGCGCCTTTGAATGTCGGAATGTGGCGATCGGGAGCATACCACGTCAAGAGTCTGGTTGTCACTTTCTCCGCATAATCCACTCCGTGCACAAAACTGATTCCCTCAATTTTGATGGACGTGTCCCGAAGCGCAAGCATCAATGCTAAACCATCATCCACATCCCTTCTGAATTTTCCGATCATGATGTCGGTATCTATCCAAACCCGTTGCTGCGCAAAGGTGCAGAAGGAGAGAAGGGCAAGAAGCGAGACGAGCAGATATCTCATCGGTGCATGATCTGTTCGTAGGCTTCATCCAACAGGGTAAGCCTTTCGTTCATATCAAGTTCCAGCGGTAATTGCGCCAATCCGAGTATTCTACGCATAACCTCAATACCAGTGAACTTTGAGAACAACTCGCAATCGAACTCACTATCGAACTCATAATGACCGAGAAGGTCTTTGATGATGCTTTCCGATTGCTGGGCCATTTTCAGGTGGGCCACCACCACGGCCAATTCAAATTCTGCCTGACCTTTGAAACAGAACTCCGGATCGATCATTCTGAACCCGTTCGGTGTCCGCAACCAACTACCAGGGTAATAATCGCCATGAAGCAGCCTGGAACCAGCATTTGAAAGGTACACCTCACCCAACTCCTTCGCAACCCGTTTCAGTGGTTCATCATTCCGGAAATTCCTGGTGGCGGACTGAAGCCCTGAGACGATACCATCAAGATTGAATCCGTTACTACTGTTGAATGGCAGATCGAAGATATGTGCGTGGTTTAGAAGCCGCATTTCGGTATTCGGCAATACCGATTCTTCGGAATTGAATTTGAACTGCCTGTGCAAGGCTGAGATCACGCTTGCAACCTCCTGCATTTCGGTTGCAGCTATCTCCCGCCCCTTGCGATAGATGTCGGTGAAATCCTGCGAACTTCCAAAATCCTGCATACAGAGCACACAGGCTTCCTTGTCGATCCAGAATATTTCGGGCGTGGCATTCCTGATCAGCTCATTGGACCTCACAAGACTGTAGAACTCATACTCCATCAGTATCCGATGCCGAGGAGCCGATACCGTTGGGTACTTGCGTACATACGGTAGAGATTGCTTCAGAATGAATGAACGTACTCCGGTGACCACCCGTAGCACCACATTCATGTTCCCCTCGCCCGCCACCTCGAGGTGTTCAATGGATTCACCTTCATAAAGCCGACCGTTGATGGTCAGGTAGTTTCTGAGACCCTTCGGGTCATTCAGATCAAGAAGGAAATCTGTGTTTGTAGTGGTTTTCATTCAATGATTGAAGCGCTCACAATATACGTTGACGGTGCAAGTTTAATGTCAGCCTGCGACCGAAAGAATCTATTTTTGCAGCATGGCTCAAAGGCATTACGTGGTCGGAATTGCAGGAGGCAGTGCTTCTGGCAAAACCTCCTTTCTAACAAGATTGAAGGACAGCCTACCTCCAGGAAGCGTCAGCATCATTTCGCAGGACAATTACTACAAACCGAAAGACCAACAACTGTTGGATGAGAATGGCGAGGTCAATTACGACCTACCGACCTCCATTGATAAGGATGCGTTCATTGCGGATCTGAACGCACTTCTGAACGGTTCGAGCGTGGAGATCATTGAATATTGCTTCAATAAAGAAGGGGCGGTTCCGAAGAAGATCATCGTTGAACCAGCGGCCATTCTAGTGGTGGAAGGATTATTCGTTTTCCACTATCCGGAACTCAGAAAACTCATAAACCTCCGGGTATATCTGGATGTGCGTGAGGATATCAAGTTGGAACGAAGGATAAAACGCGACCGCGATGAGCGAGGATATCCCGAAGCGGTTGTCCGCTACCAATGGGAGCATCATGTGCTGCCTTCTTACAAGAAATTCCTGAAGCCTTATCGCGATGATTCACACATCATCATCACCAACAACATCACTTTCGACAAAGGCCTGACCGTGCTCTCTGACCACCTACGCTATCGGTTGGAGAAGGAATTGATGCGGGAGTCCAGATCTGAAGGGCTCATTGGCTGAGCGCCTTCCTGCAACCATTCGTTGAAAATGTGAAACAGTGCACGATTGATGGGCACCGGAACCGCCACCCTGTCTGCCAATTCAATGAGATATCCGTTGATGTCTTCCAACTCGGTGTGAGAAGAGCCTGCTTTCAGGTCCTGAGCCATGCTGTTGATGGCCGTTGCGCGCATTTTACGCTCGAAGACCGGTAGTATGATGAATGCAGGAAGCACCTTACTGAGCCAAATGAGTTTCCAAGATGGCATACCCGGAAGTCGGGCCTCGTTCACTCCATGTTTCCTCATTACCTGAACCCCTTCCCACATGATGCTGGCGGTTAACCTTTGAAGCACGGCCAATTCCCGTGTCCGATTATCATGGAAACCGACAATTGCCAGAAGCGCGTTCCCTAAATTGACCACCAGTTTGGTGTGTGCAGCATCCATGGGGCTACTCAGTACACGTATATTCAACTTGTACTGCAACATGCTTCGCAACGTTCGCAGCATGGTGCTTTTCTTGTCAAAACTCGAAAGACCGATGACGTTTCCAACTGCCACGGCCGCGTTAGGAGATGTGCGAAACGCGTTGAAAGCGATGGTGGCGAACACCGCATTCGGAAACTTCTTACCTATCACCTCAACATGCCTTACGCCATTGAGTACCGAGATCACGGGTACCTGATCACCGAAAGATTCCACCAACTTGGCCACCACCTCGTCCAGCGAATAACTTTTAACACCAATGACAATGAGGTCGGGCTTTTTGCGACCTTGTAACGATGTGAACGCTTTGCACGGGAACAAGCGTTCGTTGGCATAACCTGGAAGCCGACACCTGAACGAACTTGACCTGATCAGTTCATTGTCTTCTGTCCGCACAAGGAACGAGGCGCTTCCGACCTCGGAATACATCCAACCTGCCAGACACAGATTAACCGCTCCTGAACCAACGAACAGAACCTCCAACTCAGTTCTCTTGGAGTTGTTTGAACGCCTCAAGATCATCCTTGCCTTGCTGCATGATAGAGGACTTTAACAAAGGCAGGAATGAACGTTCGATCATACCTGTGCCGCGCATTTGCACATACGTATTGAGTACCGTGGCCATTCCGTCTGCCTTGAAATCGATGGTTATCTCAAACTCGGCCAAGTCTCCCCGCAGTTTGAATTTCAACGATTGCAGCGGAACCACCTGCACCACCTCCATATTGTAAACGAAGTTGGTCTCCATACCGGTGTAATAGAGTTTGAACGAACTGCCTGGCATGGCCAGAAATCCGGAAGTGCGCTCAACGCTATCGAGCCCTGCCACCCACTCCGGAGCATTCTGCACGTTCATCATTGAAGCATAGACCTGAATCAATGGCCTGTCAATGCGTGTTTCGAAGGTATCGTCCAGCTCGGGTACAAACACCCCTATCAGCAGCAGGACAGAAATGATCAATAAAGTGACGACCAATAAGGCCTTGACGAATTTCATGGGGTTCCTGGTTGGGGTTACGAATATACATTTCTAATTTCGCGACCCATCAAAAACGTAATCCATGTCAGAAGGAAAAGAAACAGTTAAGCTTAAAGGCAGCCTCGTATTGTTGAAAGGATATATCCCGGAAGTGGGCGAGATCGCTCCCGATTTCACATACGTTCAGGCCGATATGAATGAGAAAAGTCTATACGACCTCGAAGGACTGAACAAGATCATTCTATCGATGCCAAGCGTTGATACAGG
Organism: Bacteroidia bacterium; assembly: GCA_041583955.1. Classification (GTDB taxonomy): domain Bacteria; phylum Bacteroidota; class Bacteroidia; order UBA10329; family UBA10329; genus UBA10329. The sequence continues at coordinate 5,293 of JBFHEW010000111.1, forward strand.
AATCTGCGCACTCGAGACCAAAAAATTCAACGAGGCCGTGGCCAAGATCGATAACGTGGTCTGTCTTGCCGTTACCAAGGACCTGCCATTTGCCCTCAAAAGATTCTGTGGTGCAGAAGGTATTGAAAACCTGAAAGCCGTATCAGATTTCCGTTATGGCGATTTCGCAAACGAATACAACCTCGAAATGGTGAACAGCCCGCTGAAAACGCTTTTGGCTCGGGCCGTATTCGTGCTTGACAAGAACAACAAGATCCATTACGTGGAGTTGGTTGAAGACATCACGTACGAACCGGATTACGAAAAGGCTTTGGCTGCTCTTGCCAAGTTGAACTAGCATGCTGGAATTCCTTCAAAAGGATTTTTACTGGAATACCGTTGGTGAGTGGCTGTTGGCTTTGGTCATCATGCTGGCCAGCGTCCTGCTCGGACGGGCCATTTACTGGTTCTTCTCCAACGTGGTCAAAAAGCTGGCCGCCCGAACTGAAACCAGTCTGGACGATATTGTGATAGACATGGTGGAGGAACCTCTCTCCTTCGCCATTGCCATCCTTGGAATCTGGTATGGTCTCGACTCGCTGCATCTGCCGGATGTCGGTCATGTATGGATCAATAGGATCTACTACCTACTGATCATCTTCAACGTTGCGTGGCTCATCAATCGGGTCATTGATGCGTTGATCGAGGAATACCTGGTGCCGATCATTGAGAAATCGGAAAGCGATCTGGATGATCAGCTGCTGCCCATTCTGAGAAAAGGGATCCATGCAGCAGTATGGATCATGGCCATCATCATCGGCCTTAACAACGCTGGTTATGACGTGGGGGCTCTCATTGCAGGGCTCGGTATAGGTGGTCTGGCACTGGCATTGGCTGCGCAAGACACGGTGGCTAACCTTTTCGGAGGCATCACCATTTTCGTTGATCAACCTTTTACCATCAACGATTGGATCAAGATCAACTCGTTTGAAGGAATCATTGAAGAGGTTGGTATACGTAGTACCCGCATCAGAACGTTCGAAGGCCGTTTGGTCACCATTCCGAACAAGGTCTTTGCAGAATCAGCCATCGAAAACGTTTCTGCAGAACCTAGCAGGCGGGTCATTCTGATGCTAGGGCTTACGTACAACACTTCTCCGGAGAAAATGAAAGAGGCGCTTTCCATCCTTGCAGGCGTTCATTCCAAGTTCTCAAACCAGCTGGAGGAAAAACACCTGGAGCATTTCGATTCGTTCGGAGACTTCTCTCTGAACCTCCGGTTCGTTTATTACATCAAGAAAGGAGAAGACGTGTTTCAGCTCAACTCGGATATCCGTATGGACATTCTGGAAAAATTCAATGCTGCTGGTCTTGACTTTGCGTTCCCAACGCAAACGATCCATGCCACGGTGGAGAAATAGTTAAAACTTACATGCTCAAAATTTCAACCCCGATTCTTCGGGGTTATTTTTGTCCAAAATTTTATTGAAAATGGCATCATACGAAGTAAGCGGAAAGTTGAAAGTGAAAATGGAGGAGCAATCTTTCAGCAGTGGATTCACGAAAAGAGAATTTGTACTTACCACAGAGGAACAGTACCCACAGGACATTAAGTTTGAACTGATCAAAGACAAAACGTCTGCGATAGACAAGTTCAATGTGAACGACACCATCAAAGTAAGTTTCAATCTTCGTGGGAACGAATACAACGGAAAGTATTACGTGAATCTTCAGGCATGGAGGGTAGAAGCAGAAACCGCAGGCTCTCCTATTCCTCCTCCGTTGGACCCGATGGCCGATATGCCTACTGCAACCGTATCATCAGGACCGGCACCTACGAATATCGATGACATTGGCGAGGACGACCTACCGTTCTGATAGGATCCTACTATCAATCCTGATAGACCTGAAAGGCCCGACCTGCTTAAGCAGATCGGGCCTTTTTTTCTCTCACGATTCTGAGAAAGAATATGCGAGTGGTCGAAGTGATCAGGCGCGCTATAACGCGTTGGAAATTACGAGAATCACGTGGCGAATTCTTACATTGCTTTACAATCTGTCTCAC
>JBFHEW010000112.1:0-7292 GCA_041583955.1 Bacteroidia bacterium
CTCTGAGCTGGAAAGCGGAACCATTGTCTGCATTACCTGCGACCGTGGCGACCGCTACCTGAGTTCCGATCTCTTCAATTTCTAGGCGTTACGGCCAAGGCTGCAAGTAAGCCCTGCATCATGCAGTGGTCATACTGAACCTGTTTCAACATCTCACTGCAAACCGATGTATTCTGGTATTGCAACGGATGGTATGATCTGATCGGCAACCAGTGAGGCAGGTTGGAGACGGGAACAGGTGGTATTACGCCAGCGCTTCCCTTACGCGGAGCACTTTCTTGATGATGGGTTCGAGCCCTTCCAACGCAAGCATGGTGTGCGGGTCGCTCAGTGCCTGCGAAGGCTCGGGGTGCGTTTCTATGAACAGCCCATCGGCACCTGTGGCAACGGCAGACAACGCAAGTGTTCCTATCATGGCCGGATCACCACCGGTTACACCTTCCGCGCGGTTCGGTTTCTGGGTGGCGTGCGTGCAATCCATGATGACCTTGGCGCCCAAGCCTTTCATGCGGTGCACCGAGGTGGCATCCACGATAAGATCCTGATACCCGAAGGTGACGCCTCTTTCGCAGAGCCACACCTCCTTGCAACCAGTGCTCTCTACCTTTTCGAGCGGAAACTTCATGGCCTCCGGAGAAAGGAACTGTCCCTTCTTTATGTTCACGGCCTTGGCATGCTTCCCGGCAGCCAGCAACAACTCCGTCTGTCGACAAAGGAAGGCGGGTATCTGCAGGTGATCCACATAGCTTGCCGCCATTTCCGGCTCGTGGCTTTCGTGCACATCGGTGATGGTCTCAAACCCGAAATGGTCGCGCACCTCGGCCAGTATCTTCAAAGCGGCCTCATCCCCTATTCCGGTAAAACTCTTCAGGTCGGAGCGGTTGGCCTTACGGTACGACCCTTTGAAAATGAGTCGCAGGTTGTACCGTTCTTCGATCACTTTGAGGTGTTCGGCAATACGGAACACCACTTCCCTGCTTTCCACTGCGCACGGCCCGGCTATGAGTATGAGTTTATCCATTGTCGCGGGCCTTTGATCCGAGATAGCCGCTATGGTGCCGCTTGGCATAATCGGCCTTGGTGAAGCCTATCTTCTTCATGAGGGTGACCACCAGCAGGTCGCCAATAACGGTCATGACGGTGGTTGAGGTGGTGGGGGTCAATCCCAACGGACATATCTCTTTCGGTTTGCCCGTAACCAGGCTCACCTGCGCCAGGCTGTGCAGTTTTCCGTTCCTATCGCCTGTAAGGCTGATGATGGGAAGTTCGGGATGCAGTTTGCGGAGCAGGTCGGCCAACATCACCACCTCATCGGTAATGCCCGAATTGGAGATGAGCATGACCACATCGTTCTGCTGCACCACACCGATATCGCCATGCTGCGCCTCCATAGGGTGAAGGAACACGGCCGCAGTACCCGTAGAACTGAGGGTGGTGGCGATGTTCATTCCGATCTGGCCCGCCTTACCCATGCCGGATATGACCACCTTCCCGTTGCGTCCATGCACGTGGTGGTGTATCAGGTTCACCGCATCGGTAAAACTGTCGTCAATCGGGATCTGTTTCAGCGCCTCGACCTCCAGACCGATGAGCTTTTGCAACTCAGAAAGCATGTCTTTTTCCACGCGGTGAAATTACTGCTTTAGCTTGTAATAAGGATTTGGTCGTATGTTCGCGGCCCGTAATGGCATCGGGTATCGGAAGCCTGCGGAATCAAGGCATCGCATGATCATAGAACTCAACGATAAGGTAAACGAAGAGCGCGCACACGAACTGGCCAAGATGGCCAAGGCGTTCTGCATCTTTGATGGAACCCGTTTCGTGTTGGTGAACAGTTCGTCTGTAAAGGAACTTCCGGTGGAATTGGAGAATTCTACGAGCAGAACGCTGGTTTTCCCTGACGACCTGCAGCTGGGCAGCCGCACCTACCGCCCCGAAACGCGCACCATTCAATTGGGAAAAGTGTCCATTGGTGGCAACACCAACAACACGGTAGTGATCGGTGGGCCATGCTCCGTGGAAAGCGAGGACCAGATACGTTCGTCCGCCAAATTGATGAAGGAACTGGGCATCAGCACGCTGCGTGCGGGCGCGTACAAACCACGCACTTCGCCCTACTCGTTCCAAGGGCTGGGACTGAAGGGGCTTAAACTGCTTGCCAAGATGCGCGATGAGTTCGGACTGAACATCATCACCGAAGTGCGCGATGCCACGCAGATCGATGACATCATCGAGTATTCCGACATCATTCAGATAGGGGCTAAATCGATGTACGACCATGGCATTCTGAAAAAATGCGGCAAGGCCAAACAACCCGTGCTGCTGAAACGTGGCTTCGGAACCACCTTGCAGGAATTCGTGCAGGCGGCAGAATTCATCCTTTCGGGCGGAAACCAGCATGTGATGCTCTGCGAACGCGGCATCAGAACATTTGAAACGAAAACGCGCTTCACCCTCGACCTATGTGGGGTGGCGTACCTGAAAGAACACACCAACCTGCCGTTGGTACTCGACCCATCGCATGCCATGGGGTATGCCTATGGTGTGGCCGACCTGAGCCGTGCCTGCGTAGCCATGGGTGTTGACGGGCTTCTGGTGGAAGTTCACCCCAACCCGAAACAGGCCAAGAGCGATGCTTCGCAGCAGCTCAACCACGATGAATTCCGTGCACTGCTCGGAACACTACGCCCCATTGCCAAGGCAGTAGGCAGGGAAATCGTCTAGCGAATGCTTAAAATTGTACTCCATAAACCATCAAGCCTATCATGTCTGACGCATTTGAACAATTAGCAACACACGACATCCGATTCCTCGTTCTGGATGTGGACGGGGTGATGACCGATGGCGGCATGTACTACACCGAGAGTGGCGACCAGTTCAAGAAATTCAATACGAAGGATGGCATGGGCATTCAGCGTGCCATTAAAGCCGGGTTGAAAGTGGCATTCCTGAGCTCCGGCAGCCAGGCCATGATCGTGAGAGGACGTGCCAAGACGTTGGGCGTGGAGCACATTTACGTTGGCCCCCGACCGAAGATCGATGTACTGAACGAATGGTGCCGCGAATTCGACCTCCGCATGGATCAGGTGGCCTACATCGGTGATGATGTGAACGACATTGAGGTGATGGATGCCGTGGCCTTCTCGGGCTGTCCGGCCGATGCCGTGGAAGCGGTGAAAATGAAAGCGAACGTGGTGCTGAGAAGAAAAGGGGGCGATGCCTGCGTGCGCGAATTCGTGGACGAGCATCTCTTGGATAACGACTGACCTTGGCCGAACACCGAACCGGGATTCTCTGAACCTTGAAACAGGCATTTTGAACTACGCAGACTTCGATTACTACAACTATGTTGGCGTTCCGCTTCTGATCTTTCTGGCACGCGTCATCGATACCAGTCTCGGTACTCTCCGCATTGTGATGATAACCCGCGGCAACCGGAAGGCGGTGCGACTGGTGGGATTCATTGAAGTGCTGCTGTGGGTGATCGCCATCGGGCAGATCATTCAGAACCTGAACAACTGGGCCGGTTACCTGGCCTGGGCACTGGGTTTCACGGTGGGCAGCATGATCGGTTTCAAGATAGAGGATAAACTGGCGCTGGGAAAACATCAGCTGCGCATCATCACCTCACAGCCCATCGATGGATTCATTGAAGCCTTGAAGAAACTCAATCAGGGTTTCACCGTGTTCGATGGCATGGGCGCCAATGGTCCGGTAAAGCAGATCTTCCTGATCCTGAACCGACAGAACAACAAGGAGATAACAGCCTTGGTAAAAGAGCACATCCCCACCAGTTTCTGTTCGGTGAGCGATGTAATGGCCACCGACAGTGGCGTGTTCAACACCAAGAAAAGGGAGTTCGACCTTTCGGGCCTGTTGCTGCCCCTGCGAAAAGGGAAGTAAGCAGATTCGGCTCTCGTTAAAACAGAGTATCTTGCTTTCATGAATCTCCTCATTACGCGTACCATCCTGCCCCTGCTCTGCCTTGCGCTCTTCTCCTGCGCTGGCGTGGATAAGGCCATTACCGAAAAAGACACCGGACCCCGTGCCGACTCGTTGGCGCAGCGCATCATGACCGCCACCAACTACGATGCATGGCAGCAGACGGCCGTGGTGGGTTGGACCTTTGCCGGCAAGAACAAACACATCTGGGACAGGCAGCGCAAATACTCGCGTGTGGAATGGAGCAATACCGTGGTGCTGTTCGATCACACCACCAAACAAGGCAAGGCCTGGAAGAACGGCAAGGCCGTGGAGGGCGAGGAACTGACGGGACTCATTGAGAAGGCCTGGGGCATGTGGGCCAACGATTCGTTCTGGCTCAATCCGTTTGAGAAACTCTACGATGAAGGCACCGAGCGGGCCTATGTGAGAACAGAAGACGGCAAGGACGCGCTGCTCATCACCTACACCACCGGTGGCAACACTCCGGGCGATTCGTATCTGTGGATAACCGATGAGACCGGACTTCCGATAGCCGTGCGGATGTGGGTATCCATCATTCCGATAAAAGGTATCGGGTTCAGTTGGGAGAACTGGAAAACGCTCGATACCGGGGCCAAGGTTGCCGGCCTGCACAGTCTCGGTATCCTCGACCTCAAACTCACCGGCATCAAAGCCGCCACAAGCATGGAGGCCTTTGCAGAAGAAGACCCTTTTGAAATACTCTGAAAGGCTGCTCCCAGACCTGAACATTCTGTTGCTTGCATAGTTTTATGGCCATGAAACAACTCTACGTTCTCTGTTGCCTGATGCTGTGCGTAGCGTGGGCCAACGCGCAGACCCTTACCGGCACCATTACCGACAAGAACAACAGTGGCATCTCCAATGCGCACATCACCACCAACTCGGGGGCGCACGCGCACTCCGACCCTAGCGGAAAATTCAGCATCGATAAGGTACGGCCCAACGATACGCTGCTCATCACCCACATCAGTTATATGCCGCAGTCTGTTGTCCTTACCAATCTGGAACCATTGACGGTGGTACTGAGCCAAAGCTCGTTCGAGCTGGCCGCAGTGGAAGTGAAACACAGCGTGAAGGCCATCAACAGCATCACCGAGGTGGATGTGGCCGTTACGCCTGTCAATACCTCGCAGGAGGTGCTGCGCAAGGTTCCCGGACTCATCATCGGTCAGCATGCAGGAGGCGGAAAGGCCGAGCAGATCTTTCTACGCGGGTTCGACATTGACCACGGTACGGACATCGCCATTACGGTGGATGGCATGCCTGTGAACATGGTTTCGCACGCACACGGACAGGGCTATGCCGACATGCATTTCGTGATACCTGAAACCGTGGAGGAGATCGATTTCGGCAAGGGGCCGTACTATGCCGATAAGGGCAATTTCAACACGGCCGGCTACGTGGGGCTCCGAACCAAGGACCGTCTGGAGGAAAGTCTCGTATCGCTCGAATATGGGCAGTTCAATACCATCCGCGCCTTGGGCATGTTCAACCTCATGAAGAACCGCCCCGACCAGGATGCCTACGTGGCGGCCGAGTTCCAGCTCACGGACGGTCCGTTCGAGGCATCGCAGCATTTCAACCGCATCAATGTGATGGCCAAATACAACGCGGCCATTGACAAGCGGCAGTTCCTTTCGGTGCAGGCTTCGTACTTCAGCAGTAAATGGGATGCCAGCGGGCAGATACCGCAACGGGCCGTTGATGACGGCTCCATATCGCGGTTCGGGGCCATTGACGCCACTGAGGGCGGCAACACGCACCGCATCAATGCGGCCATGAACCATACGGCCATTCTGGGCAACCATACCACCGTGAAGAGCCACGCGTATTACAGCAGGTATGGGTTCGAGCTCTTCAGCAACTTCACGTTCTTCCTGGAGGATTCGGTGAATGGCGACCAGATAAAGCAGTACGAACGCAGGAACCTGGCCGGGTTTGAGAGTGTGGTGGACCACCATTTCCACCTCAACAAGGGCACCATTGGCCTCAAAGGTGGGCTGGGAATGCGGTATGATGATGTGAATGATGTGGAACTCTCGCACACGGCCAACCGCGATTCGCTGATACAGCCCTTCGCACTGGGCGACATTGACGAGTCGAACATCTATGCTTTCGTTGGGGCCGACATCGAGTTCGGTGACGTGCTCATCAACCCTGCCATCAGGCTCGACCATTTCCGGTTCGACCACCACGACCGGCTGGATTCGGTGTACAACAACCGTTCGGAGCAGGCCATCAAGCCCAGTCCGAAGCTGAATGTCATCTACTCGCCCGGCAACCGCTGGCAACTGTACCTGAAAACGGGCATGGGTTTCCATAGCAACGACACGCGCGTGGTGGTGGCGCAACAGGGCCGAAGAACGCTGCCCACGGCCTACGGGGCCGACCTGGGAACCATCATCAAACCCATTGACAACCTGATGATAAACGTGGGTGGCTGGTACCTTTTTCTCGAACAGGAGTTCGTGTATGTGGGCGATGCGGCCATTGTGGAACCCAGCGGCCGAACGCAGCGCGTTGGTGCCGACCTGAGCGTGCGCTACCAACCGCTGAAATGGTTGTTCCTCTATGCCGACCTCAACTATGCCTTTGCCCGCGCCATGGACGAGCCTAGCGGGGCCAATTACATTCCGCTGGCTGCCGAACTCACCTCGGTGGGTGGGGTTTCGGTGAACCACCCCATTGGTATTGTGGGGGGCATCAACTACCGTTGGATCGGTGACCGCCCGGCCAACGAGGACTTTTCCATTACGGCCAAGGGCTATGTGGTGTTCGATGCCAACGTGAGCTACACGTGGCGCAAATGGACGGCCGGCATCATCATTCAGAATCTGTTCAATACGGAGTGGAACGAAACGCAGTTCGCCACCGAGTCGCGGCTACGCAACGAAACGGCCTCTGTGGAGGAGATCCACTTTACGCCCGGAACGCCTTTTGCCATTCGGGGAAAGGTGAGTGTGAGGTTTTGATCTGGGATTTGCGATTGACGATTGACGATTGACGATTGGCGATTTCAGATTTACGATTTGAAGTCTGAATCTTCTTGCTCCTAACTCCTAAGACCCTCGTCTCACACAGAGACACGGGGATTTTGATTTGCGATTGACGATTTGCGATTGGCGATTTGCGATTTGCGATTTGAAGCATCCGGTTGCTCTAACCTCTATCCTCGAACCTCTGACCTCGAACCTCTAACCTCTATCCTCACTCCTCTAACCTCTAACCTCTAACCTCGAACCTCTAACCTCAAAAGACGTCTCCCTACTCTACCCTGATGCCGTGGCTATTGGCAATGCACTCGTTGCAATAGGTCTTGCCATCGC
>JBFHEW010000113.1:0-7218 GCA_041583955.1 Bacteroidia bacterium
ACTGGAAAAGTAAGTCATTTTGCCGATCAAAATAATCCTTACTCATCTCAAACAAACATCTCTTGCAGTAGCCCTTTTTTAAACTGCTGGGTTTTTTCTATTTGGGCGTTTACACCAGCTATCTTCTTATCTAAACTGCTCAGAAACTCAGCTATCTTTTGTTGTTCTTCTTTGCAGGGAAATGGAAGCTTGATTTCCGAGAAGTATTTGTAGCTAATCATCTTTCCATCTCGAATTCCTTCGAGAGTTCGTTGAAGCTGTCTTATGTAATTAACGCTCTTTAGATAGTCCTTGTAGAATGCATGAACTACGTTTTCTCCATTTGGCCGCAAAATGATGTATGCTGGGCTACAAATACCCTTGTAACTCGAATATTCAATTCCTCCTTGAAACGATCTTAGACTAATTACAAAATCACCTACCTGAACTACCTTATAACTTGCTACGCTCTTATCCGTGACCGTCATGTTGTAATCAATCATGTCCCTAGGTATGGCTCCTTGGTCTTGAGTGATTGCCAGAATAGGTAAGTCTGAGTTATGGTTCTTATCCGAAATGCTTTCAAATAGCTTATTTCCTCCAACCCATTTCCAATCCGGATAATCCGTTCCATCTGCCTGTTTGAAGCGGAGTTCCTGAGAGAAGAGCTTTTGCATTACCCCTTTCTTGTACGTTTCTAAGAGTTCCTTTTTGCGGTTAAGCTGCTGTATGCGCGCATCTACCGCACTCAGAAAGTCGGCTATCTTCTTTTGTTCGGGGAGGCGTGGGATGAAAACGGTTACAGCTTCCAAACTTTCTTGTCCGATATTGTAGCGAGTACTTCCCCCACTTCGAGTAGTAATTTCCTTTCTCGCTTGGGCGGTTTTCAACATTCCATTCATAAATGATGGATTGTATTCTGCCTTGGCACTTCCTCGGATAACAAAACCACCGAATACAGCGGTTTTCTCCTTATCTAAGTACACATTCGCTTGTCCAACTTCTTCTCTGGTCTCCGAACTTCTTTGAAATAGAATGTCTCCGTATTTCACTTCATTCTTCTCAACTTCCTTGTCTGAAAGTTCGACCTCGCCCAAAATCACATCGTGGGTGATAAAATCGTTTTGGATAATATCCAAAACGTTGATGAACTTATATCCACGTCCGTACTGTCCTTTCTCAGCATTGACCCCATTTTTGAAGGTCAATAAATCTCCAAGGGTCTGTTCGTGCCACCCATCAACAAATCCCCGAAACCTCAGCTTCGGCACTTTCAGCTTTTTCTTTTCTGCTACTTCCATGGCTTAGATAGGTGCTTCTATGCCTAGTTCGTTGCAGTACTGCGCTATCTGCTTGTCTGTGGCTTCGAGTGCCTCAGCCACTGTGCGGAGTTCTGCGGCTACGGCCTGCAGGTCAACGGGTTCTTCTTCCTCAAAGGTGTCTACATAGCGTGGTATGTTCAGGTTGTAATCGTTCTCGCGTACTTCATCGAGGGTGGCGATGTAGCTGTATTTTTCTTCGAGTTCGCCAGACTCTTCGCTGCGCTCAGGAAGACGATAGTCGGCATAGGTGCTAACGATCTTGGCAATGTCTTCCGCTCGTAGTCTGTTCTGCGTTTTTACTTTCTCAAAATGCTGGCTGCTATCAATAAAAAGGATGTTGTCATCCTTCTTACGCTGCTTGTTCAGTACCAGAATGCAGGTAGGTATGCTGGTGCCAAAGAAGATGTTGGCAGGTAGGCCAATAACGGCATCGAGCCAATTACGTTCTTCGATGAGGAATTTACGTATGTGGCCTTCGGCTGCGCCTCTAAAGAGCACGCCATGGGGCAATACGCAGGCCATGGTGCCATCGTCTGCCAACTGGTAGGCCATGTGTTGCACAAAGGCAAAATCGGCCTTGCTGCTTGGGGCCAGTTTTCCGTAGGCCGAAAAACGGTCTTCGTTCATCTTCAGAGGGTCGGCACTCCAATTGGCCGAGAAGGGCGGATTGGCCACAATGGCTTCAAAACGCTCGTCTATATGCTGTGGGCGTTCAAGCGTGTCTTCGTGTTTGATATCAAATTGGCGGTAATGCACGTTATGCATGATCATGTTCATGCGCGCCAAGTTGTAGGTGGTGGGGTTACTCTCTTGTCCGTAAAACTGGCCTACTTCCAACACTTCTTTTGCCACGCGCAACAGCAACGAACCCGAACCACAGGTAGGGTCGTACACGCTTTTGAGGCGCTTTTTGCCCGTGGTGACCAACTTGGCCAATACGGTACTTACTTCTTGCGGGGTGTAGAACTCGCCTGCCTTTTTGCCTGCGCCACTCGCAAACTGCCCAATAAGGTACTCGTAGGCATCGCCCAGAATATCGGTTTCGGTGTTGTCTATCTGAAAGTCGATCTGATTGAGGTGCACCAGCACTTTCACAATAAGCTTGTTCTTGTCGTCCGGTGTTTTTCCCAACTTACTGCTGGTCAGGTCGAGGCCTTCGAACAGGTTCTGAAAGTCTTCTTCGCTTTCGGCACCCACGGTGCTGTTGGTAATGTTGTTCAGTACCGTTTTGAGGTCTTCTAGAATGAACTTCTCTTCGCCATCGGCACCGCTTCTGCGCACCATTTCGTCAAACAACTCGGATGGCTTGAGGTAGAACCCGATCTCCTTAATGGCCATGGGCTTTATGGCATCTATGTACTGTTGCGCATCGGGGCGTTTCTCCAGGTCGGCATAATCGAACCCTTCGGGCAGGGTCCATTTGTTGGAGAAGGCGTGCATCTTCTCGCTCAGGTACTTGTAAAAGATGAATCCAAGGATGTAATCGCGGAAGTCGTCCGCGTCCATCTTACCGCGAAGGGTATTGGCAATGTCCCAGAGTTTGGTTTTAAGGTTTTCGCTCATGTTACGATCTGAGATGCCAATGTAACTAGAGTTTTACAAGTGTTCAACACTTTGTAACAAATTTGTTACAGGCACAAACTGGCGTGTTTAACCCATCTTGATGTCATCAAATGCTTCAAGCATTTCCGCAGCTGTCAGTCCAAAGCTTAAACGTGGCTCTTTACTGATTTCAGTATTGTCACAACTAAGTCTTAATAGGTAGTCGGCTATGTCCAGGCCGAGAATTCTATCCTCTTCAAGCGCGTTTGTTTCAAGCATATCAGAAACCGTTATCGATTTGCACTTGATATGCTCAGAATCCGCTTTCCAACTTGAGTAAGCGCCTAGATCGGGGAAAAGCACCACTCTTCTGTTCGCTAGTACCTGGTTTACGTGACGGTCTTTCCACCTACAACCATTTTTACCACCAGTTGCGATCCAAATGAACTGAGGAAAGAACATGCTTGCAATGATGGCCGTTTTCTCACTCTCCACGATTGCAACAGGCAGATCGGGGTCGCTCGCGAGCAAGTGCTCACCGAAAAAGCATTGTGACAATTTGAAATTCGGTAATCCAACAACAGCATGTGCCCATGTAATGTGATTGTATGGGCGCTTTACACGATGACCGCTTGCATCGTAGAGCATTATTTTCCCCGTACGAGCGTTTCCATTCATGTCAATTTGCCAGAAAACCACTGCACCATTCCATTTCTTAGATGTGCCGATCAGATACTTTTCTGACGCTTGCGCTACGCTTGTACTAGCGAACCGTGAATTGAGGAAGTCTAAGAAAGCATTGTCCCGATCAAGTGATTGGCTTACAAGCGTAGGGTTGATGAAATCGGGTGTTGTTGGCCTTGGAGTGAGACTGCTTGAATACGCTTGTATGTGTGACAATTGGTTTGGTCCATCCGCAAACGGACTCAAATGGTATCCGCATTTCACTTCTCTGTCACATCTCCCGTAGCACGTTTCGAGATAACAATTCGATTCCGTGTCTACATAACGCACGAATCGCTTTTTGTGACATCTCGGACAGAAGTGTTTTTTGCTGCCTTTCTCAAGCTGATATTTAAACTCCATCGGCATGCGCTACGGATGTTTACAATTACAAATGCCATATAGGGCTTTGTAAATTGTAAACATTATTCGGGTAGGAGGGGAGTGGATAACTCTAACCAGACAATACGACCCTCTTTGCGTTCAATAAGGGTTTTAGTGGTATGAGATTCCTTGTCTACGATCGGGGTCTGAGTGTCGATCAACGTTTGAATTCGTTCGCGGATCGTGTTCGGAGAACAAGCAAATGCTTCACTCAACAACTCGATCAGCTCTACCTTCTTCATGGCTCCAAGTTTGTTGAGATGCACCCGTACAGAATCCTTTATTTCATGAACAGGCGCTTTCACCTGTCTGCTTGTTAGTGCTTGTTGCATTTCCGATTCATCCGCTAACACAAGCGTGCGTTCTTCCTTGGAGTACTTCACCAACATATCAGGATGCCTTTCGGAACTACGGCATTTGAGGTAGCTTATTTTTACCAGTTGGTCGCTTTTCGGGTCAATGGAATCCATCAAGCTTACTTGAAGTACCGTTGAAGCCTTGTTCGTGAGTTCTGTCCCCAGATGACCTCTTGCTTTCTGGCTTCCTGGGTTTTCGTGAATGATGGCTATGAATGTGACGTTATGATGATTGATCATTTCATTCATCATGTCGATAAGTGTAAGGCTATCAGAAGCACTGTTGAAATCTTGAATGCAGTCTGAAAGAACGTCAAGAACGACCACCATCTCTTTATCAGTGTTCTTTCTGAGATAGGTAAGAAATTGACGTAAAGCTTCGAACCGTTGGTCTCTAGGAACGTCAATCAAGGAGCTGAATTCAAAACCATCTATATCGACTTCGTGGTTGACTCCAGTCAGCCTTTGAATAGACTGAATAGCAGCTGGAAATTGGTCAAGTAAATTCCTTTCAGTGTCTAAGTAAACCACATGAGGTTCAAACAACGAATCTTTTCTGAAGCCGAGCAGATTTGAAGTTGTTCTGTAGTCAGACAGTAATGCTGCGGTAAAGATTTCAGCCACTCGACTTTTGTGCACCCCATTTTGACCTTGAATCACGTTGATGGTTCGAGGAAAAAGCACAGGTCTACCGTCACAGGTAATGATTGGCTGAGAAAAAGTGATGTGTGACTTTTTTCGCTTCTTGATGACAATCTGAGTCTGGAGCACTTTTTTCAGGAGGCTTGTTTCCGGTGCCTCAGCCAGACGCGTAACTTCAGAAGACAGGTCTTCAAGACTATGTAAAGGTGAATTTTCCATTATCTGAATGCTTGGCGTGTGTGCTTTTCAAGCATTTCGTGGACGTCAGAAAGTCGGTAGTAGACTTTGGAGCCGACCTGAGAAAAGGAAACTAATCCCTGATCCCTGTAATTCTGGCTTGTTCTCTTGGATATTTTCAAGAGTTGACAGAATTCCTGATTGTCGAGCCAAACTGTTTCAGGAGCAGGGCTATTGTCTGCTGCCTTTTTTTCGATTTCAGCAAGCTTTTCCAGTATGGCTTGGAATGCTTCTGATTGCATAGTTATTACTTCCATCGCTCATTGTTTTGATTAAACGCTGAGCAAATTTTGGAACCTTAATGCAAGAGTACTAGGGACAAATTACTTGCGTTTTTTCGTCTTTCTTGTCCCATATTCTTTGATTGGGTGCCTTTTCATCCTTTGCTTAATTTGTCCGTAAACAAAATCATCATAGGTATCGTAGTCGGAATTTTGATGATATACTTCGTAGTAGTAGTCTTCATCTGCTACGATGTTTCTATCGACAATCGAGATGAACTTGCCAGTTTTAATGAAACCGTTTCTCTCTGACCTACACAAGTTGTTTTTGACCAAATACGTGTACAGCATTTTGATCAGATCGGTTTGTTCGTTTTTGATGGCTGCCTGAAGATCAAACTCTCTGTAATGTCGATACCCTGAATGAAACACCAACTGGTTCAGTTTTACGTCTGTTTTTGCCAATCTTATAAATGCATCCATCAATGGGGTTATTGCGCGTTCAACCGAGATGGTGGTTTCACCAATCTCCTTGTACCTGTCTTCTAAGTCTTCGGACCATTGAAGTTGACCAACTGTAAATTTGATTGAGGTAACTTTCTTGTAATTGTTTTCAAGTTCAACAAATAGGTCTTGGAGTTTCTGAACGTCATCCGCAACCTCGTTAATATCATCGCCTAGCATGCTGAACGATGCGAAAGGGAAATGAGAAAGTGGGACGCAGATATTGTCAAGGTGGATTGGGTCAATTTCAAGTTCTTCACACTTTCTGAAAGTGTTTAACCAAAGTTCTTTCTCTACCCAATCATTTTCGTAGTATCTTAAGTATTCAGCTTTTCTATTTATCCAGGCTTGGTCAATTTCCTCAATTGGTTTTAACCCAAAGTAAGGCGTCCAAAACTCGTAGTTTGGGTATATGACCGAACCATTGCTCAAGTTTTGAAGGCCAATCTCTCCGTTGAAGTATTGAAGCTTGTAGTGCTTAACTGTTTCGTTTTCTTTTCTGGAAATCAACATGGGCTAGTCATTAAATACATCCATTGCTTCATCAAGATCTGCGTTCACAATCTTCGCATACACCTGAGTTGTCTTAATGGAGCGATGCGTCAGCAGTTTAGAAACATGTTCAATTCTCATTCCCTTTCGTAAGGCCCTAGTCGCCCATGTATGGCGAGAAGTGTGAAAGTGGATGTTTTTATTGATGCCTGCCTTTTTGGCAATGACCTTAAGGTTCTTGTTCACATAGGCGGTTGAACGACTAATGGATGTATGAACTCTCTTTTTGTCCGATAAATCAAGGTCATTTGGGAGTAAACCAAAAATGAAAGCTTCCTTATCCTCATCACCAGATTGTTTTCGAATGATTTCCAGCGGCACTCTTCCAAGCTTAATGCTTAACGGTTCACTGGTCTTACTAGTAACGAGTTTGATTCTCTCACCATCAAAATTCTTCCATTGTAGTTTCAAAAGGTCGCCAATCCGAATTCCACCAGCGTAGCATGCAAATACATAGAGGTCTCTGTGATGCTCAAGCCTTGTTCCAGAAGCCAATTCAACTTGCATGAACGCAATGAGTTCATCTTCTGTGAGATATTCAATTTCTGCTGATTCACTTCTGATTTTGAACCTGTCGAACGGGTTTTTTCCAGCCGGAATTAGATCTTCCTGATTTGCTTCGTTCAATATTCTACGGATAATCTTCATGTTGGAGGCAACTGTATTCGTTCCATTTTGAAGATGTGTTCGGAGATACGTGTCGTACTCTTTCAGCCATCCAACAGTTATTTCATTGAGTGCAATGTCCTTCCCGTC
>JBFHEW010000114.1:0-7183 GCA_041583955.1 Bacteroidia bacterium
ATTGAATGTGGGAGACGTGGCGCCAAATTTCGTGCTCAAGAATGCCCTCGGTAAGCCCGTAGCGCTGTACGACCATCTCAAAAAGGGAAAAGTGGTACTTACATGGTACAGAGGTGGTTGGTGTCCCTATTGCAACCTTACCCTGCATCAGTTGCAGGAGGAATTGCCCAACTTCAAGGCCAATGGTGCCAATCTCCTTGCATTGACACCCGAGCTGCCGGATAGTTCCATATCCACATCAGAAAAGCACGACCTTGAATTTGAAGTGTTGAGCGACCTGGGTAATAAGGTGGCGAGAGAATACGGTATCGTGTTCAAACTTACAGACGAGGTGGCCGAGATTTACAACAACTCGTTCGACCTGAAAGGATACAACGGAGACAACTCCAACGAGCTACCATTGGCTGCCACGTATGTCATTGGTGAGGACGGAAAGATCATTTACGCCTTCCTGGATGCGGAATACCGGAATAGGGCAGAGCCGGCAGAGATAACCGAAGTGCTTAAGAAGAACCGTTAAGGTAGCTGACCTCGACATCCATACGCATCGCATGAGATCACTTCCAGGGCTGCTGCTAACCATCGTTTGTGCGTTGAATGCCGTAGGGCAAACGATGTATTTTCCGCCTACCACAGGTAGTCAATGGGATACCATTTCACCGCAAACACTTGGCTGGTGTCCGGATAAGGTGGATACACTGGTCAATTACCTCGAAGCAAGAAATTCCAAAGCGTTCATTCTACTGAAGGATGGGAAGATCGTTCTCGAGGAATATTTCGGGACCTTCACGCGTGATAGCGTCTGGTATTGGGCTTCTGCAGGGAAAACCCTTACGGCTTTCAATGTAGGATTGGCGCAGGAAAACGGCCATCTGTCCATTGATGACCCGACATCAGACTATCTCGGAACCGGCTGGACGGTCTGTCCGCCAGCGAAGGAAGACCTTATCACCATCAGGCACCAACTGAGCATGACCTCCGGATTGGATGATTCGTACGCCAACGACTGTACGCACGACACCTGTTTGCAATACCTTGCGGATGCGGGTACCCGTTGGTCGTACCACAATGCGCCTTACACCTTGCTGGATAGTGTGATGTTTTACGCCACAGGCCAATCGCTCAATGTTTTTCTGTTCCAGAATCTGACCATTCCGACCGGGATCTCGGGTGCTTATGTGCCTGTTGGATACAATAACGTGTTCTTCAGTAAAGCCAGAAGCATGGCACGTTTTGGGTTGCTGGTACTCAACCAAGGAGTCTGGAACGGTGACCCGATCATGTCTGATGCCAATTACTTCAACGATATGGTGAATACATCACAATCGCTCAACCTTTCGTACGGTTACCTATGGTGGCTCAATGGAAAGCCATCTTTTATGCTTCCATCCATACAAACGGTATTTCCTGGCCCACTTAATCCTTCTGCGCCAGCGGATATGTTTGCCGCTCTGGGTAAGGATGGACAGCTCATCAATGTGGTTCCGAGCATGGGTCTGGTGTTCATCCGCATGGGAAATGCGCCCAATACCAGCCAAGCGGTGTCACCCACCTTCAATGATACCATTTGGCAGCACCTCAACGATCTCATGTGCACCAACACATCCGTTCTTGACCAATACCTTGATGATGACCTGGAACTGAACGTGTATCCGAATCCGGCCGAGAACATGGTACAGGTCAGGTGCGCACATCCCATGCAGCGCATCCGGTTAACCGATAACCTCGGAAAACTGGTTTGGAACCGAAGATCGGACGGTCTAACAAGTATCGATGTAAACGTGGCGTCCTTCACTCCTGGGGTTTATGTGTTGCAGGCCACATTGGAGAACGGAAGTGTTGTTGCCGAGAAGCTGATCATTCATTGAGCGGTATGGCACGGATTTTCGTTGGTCTCATGCTGCTGAGCTCTATGGTCATTGCTCAGAACCAGAATGTGTCCAACGGAGTTGTGTTCGATGGTGAACCTTACTTGAGTATCAACCCCAATGATCCACAACATGTAGTCGTGGCTTGGATGAGTTGGATCGATTTTTCTGAACAGTTCAAGATAAAAACCCGAGTAAGCCTTGATGGAGGCGATACTTGGAGTGCACCAGTGACGCTTCCACATACCGTAAACGGGTACACCTCGGCCGATCCTTCTGCCGCATTTGATGAAAACGGGAATGTGGTGGTGTGCTACATCGACTTTACAGGCACTACCCCTCCTGTTACCGGTGGAGTGTACATCTGCCGATCGACCGATGGTGGTCTTTCTTTTGGATCACCGATGGAAGTTATCAGCACCAACTACGATGGCACGAAATGGCCTATAGACCGACCTTGGATGGTAATTGACCGCAGCGCGGGTTCCAATGCAGGAAATATCTATGTCACCACGTTCAACCTCAACCGGAATCAGCCAAGTTTCAATCCATACCTATCCGTATCTAACGATGGTGGAAACACTTTCACACACCGGTATCTGGATACCATCGGCTGGCTGGCAGGAAATCTGAATCCACTGCCTATGTGTTCTCCTGCAGTGAGCAGCTCTGGGGTGTTCCATGGTGTTTACCCTTCTTACGAATTGAGCCAAAGCTTCCTTTTCAGGTCCTTCCTGGTTTCATCTGCTGATGGCGGTCTATCGCTCGATCATAAGATCGCCCAAGCACAGATAACCCCCGCCAATTCCACCGATTATCCTGATGCCAGAAAAGCTGGTTTGTTGCTCTGCGACCCATCAGACAGCGGTCATCTTGCTTCCATCTTTCTGAGTACGCAGCACGGAGACCCTGATATTTTCCTGACTGAAACCTATGATGCTGGCTCCAACTGGACCGCAGCCATCAGGTTGAATGACGACCCCATTGGTAATAACCGGATGCAGGACATGCTGTGGGGCGATTTTGATACGGATGGAAGCTTGGTGGTAAGCTGGCGCGATAGAAGGAATGGCGCAGATAGTACGTTTCAGACCGCTTCAGAAATATGGGCTACGTATCGGCATGCCGACTCAGCACAATTCGCCTCCAACTTTCAGATCACCGATCAAACAGTAGCTTACGACTCGGTGCTTACCTATGCTGGAAACGATTTCATGTGCATTGAACTGAACAACGGCATACTGAACGCCACGTGGGGAGATACCCGAAATGGAAAGCTCAACATTTGGTTTCAGAAAATGAATGTGGACGGCTCTATGCTGTCCGTTCAGCAATTGGCATCGGAGGAAGCTCCTAACGTGCAGCTCTATCCGAACCCCACGTCTGATGTGCTGGTTGTGGAAAGCAACGATCTTCAAGAGGTTTCGGTTTACGATCTGAATGGAAACCTGCTACTTGCCAAGCAGATTGGCCCTGACAACAACCAAGTAACCATCGGAATGAAGCAGTTTACTGCTGGCACGTACTTCATAGAATTGAAAACAGCTGATGGAGCCATTACCAAAAGAGTTGTGAAAAACTGAAAAATCTCGATTTGGAAAACAGGAATCTAACCATTGCCTTAACCTAACCGGAATCATTCAACATGAAAAACGCTTCGTATTTGTTCTTATTCCTTGTCATGGCGTATGGTTGTACAACCAGCCCTACCATCGATAATACGATGAAAGTGATCCCTGTGAATACGGACCATTTCATTTCCGAAAACTTCATTGGGGAGATCACTGAGGAAACGGTTAACCTTCATGGAATTGAAACTCCGTGTTACGTCATAAGATCCAACTCGCAAGCATCCGAACACCAGATGGGACCGTGGTGCCCAAGACATATTGACGATGGAGCGGAGAAAGCAGGGATCTGGTTCAAGGACGGAAAAGTCTATGATGTTTCCGGACACTTTATTGCGGAGTTGGATGAGTTTTACAATGACAACGAATGGAAGCTGTACAGAGAAGACGGCTCTATTAAAGTTACCGAAACCGAAGAAGGCTGTTTGGCCGCAGCCAAACCAGACGTGGAAGAGGCCTATCAGAACCATTGCGTGGAATGTCTGCCTGAATACTTCAAGCATCAGGTCACCACTTTTATGATTCCGAAAACACCTGTTTACCTGAGCGCTTATCAACGATTCGGAAGAGGTGGTATCGGATTGGCCTTTAATGGAGTCAAGTTTGATCCGCCTGCGCCCCTACATGCCATATTGGAAGCCCACACATTGGCACCTTTGGACGACCATGGCGGTCATGTTAACCCGCACGGAGGATACCATTATCATGCAGTTACGGGTTCCACCAAAGAGATCGAGCAGGATGACGACCATGCACCGATGATCGGTTACGCAATAGACGGCTTTGGCATTTATGCATTGCTCGATAAGAAGGGGAAAGCCCCTTCAGGTCTGGATGAGTGTGGTGGGCATTCTGACGGAACAAGAGGCTATCATTACCACGCTGGAGCTCCAGGTGACAACCAGATCATTGCGTGCCTGCACGGGCTACCAGGACAAACGCATATTGAAGAATAGGCGCTGAACAGTAGTTGAAACGGAACATCGAATGAATCCAACATTCCTCTTGTACTTTTTATTTCTGTTCTGCGGCATTGCAACTGCTCAGGTCGTACAAAAACCGGTTGGTTGTTTTGCAGGAACCAATGGCCTTGACCCCAACGTTCTTGCACATCCCGAAGCAAGAGGTGTGCTGCTTTCCTACAAATGGAACGAGCTTGAAGTTAGCCCTGGCGTATTCGATTTTACCGATCTGAACGCGGCCATAAGTGCCGTAACCAATACGGGTTTGCCATACTCGCTGGCCATTCTTGGAGGTGCCTTCGGTAGCCCCAATTGGCTGATGGATTCGCTTGGAGCGTCCTACTTTGATTTCAACTATCAGAATCAGGATTGGCGATTACCGTTGTGGTGGGAACAGGTGGTGATGGATAGACTCGACACATTGATCGCTGCGGTGGGAAACGGGTATGCCAACGACCCGATGCTGTCGCATGTTTATGTGACGCAAATGACGGTGAATGGGGTGGAAGGTCATCTGAACGGTGTGGACATGAATGCCTTTGCTGCAAGTGGCTTCTCTGCTCAGAATTGGATCTCATCGGCCGAATCCACTGCACTCAAGTATGCCGATGCATTTCCCACCAAACCCATTGTTTTCGAGGTACATGAGATCGACCACGATACGCTTGTCCCTTCGACCATTGTATACGACCTCTACCAGCATTCGTCTCTTTGTGAACGTTTCGGGCTTGCGATGTGGTGGTTATCAGGTAAAACCTCCTATCAGACAGATATGCTAGAATGTATTGCCAATTTTGAGGGCGACAAGTATGCACAGGTCATTGGAAGGTCAGATCAGTTACATCGCTTTCAAGACAGCTTGTACAGTACTGTATTCTCACAGGCCAAAGCGTTGGGCATACGCTACATGGAACCTTGGCCGTTTGAATTCCAGTATCATACGAACGACAGTCTGATATCGGATTTCAATGAGTGGGCAGATGCGCATTTCGCTTCTGCCGATACCTGCGGTCTATTCAGCAACATTCAGAATCCATACGAGAAGCAAGAAGGATCTACCGTCTATCCCAACCCGGCAACATCCGTCCTGACCGTGGCTGGGCACGACCTTACCGAAATATCTGTGCTTGACGTGCATGGCAAAGAAGTAATGCACGAAAAATTCACTGCTACAACCTCCAGACAGATCACTGTTACTCATCTGCCCGGAGGCGCTTATCTCATCCGCATACGCAATAGTAAGGGCAACCATACAGAGCGGTTACTCATCAAACATTGAATGGGAATAGATCAAAGAACCTATCGTTCATGACTGTAAATTGAAAATAAATACACCGTAATCCATGACACCATCCATCTTATCATTGAAAATGAAATCGCCACTAATTCTTTTTGTCGCCCTGTTGTTCGGTCAGTTCGCAGTGGGTCAGAATGCAGGTCTGCAATGGCTCGATCTTGAATTGACCAATTATGAGTATCCTTTCCCTGTGTCTGAACTGTACCTCCATGTACAGGAGCAGGATCTGCAAATGGCCTACATGGATGTGAAACCGGATAATTACAACGGTAAGAATGTACTGTTACTTCATGGTAAGAACTTTAACGGAGCATATTGGAAAACAACCATTGAAGCGTTGGGTCAAGCAGGATTCCGCGTCATTGTACCCGATCAGATAGGATTCGGTAAATCCTCCAAGCCAACACATTTCCATTATACGTTTCAGCAATTGGCCTTGAATACCAAGCAACTGCTTGATTCGTTGGGCATCGAGAAAACCGCTGTGCTGGGTCATTCAATGGGAGGGATGCTTGCAACCCGCTTTGCGCTCATGTATCCTCAAACCACAGAGAAACTGATTCTGGAAAACCCCATCGGATTGGAAGATTGGAAACTCCAAGTACCCTATAGGCCGGTGGAATGGTGGTATCAGAGCGAGCTGAACAAGAACTATGAGGGCATCAGAAAATATCAACTTTCGAGCTATTACGACAACAACTGGAAGCCAGAGTATGACGAATGGGTCAATCTTTTGGCGGGTTGGACATTGAATTCTCAGTACCACATCATTGCGTGGAATGCGGCTCTGACCTACGATATGATCTTTACCCAACCTGTCATATATGAATTCAAGAATGTGAAGGCCAAAACCCTACTTATAATAGGTACTCGTGACCGCACAGCATTAGGAAAACCGCTTGTTTCTGAGGAAGTGAGGAAGACCATGGGTCTGTATGACAAACTTGGTAAGCAGACCCAGAAGTTGATTCCGAATGCGCAATTGGTCGAGTTGGATGATATCGGCCATCTACCTCACATAGAATACTTTGAAGGGTTCATTGAACCGTTGGTCACTTTCCTCAAGGAGTGACAATGCCTCATGTGAGTTGGAGCTATCCGTGACCTGTTGTCCCCCGAATGAATGGAACGTATTTCATACCATGTTGAGCAGAGGCCGTTACCACAGGCGCTTGGTTGCAATACAAGCTTCAATTCCGGTAGAGTTCCAAGGCTTTCAGCTCCTCATCCACTTTCAAACGCCATGCGGCAAGGGCAGTACTGTCAAGCCCCATCTTGGTCTCCTTTTTGAATTGATTGAGGTCGGCAGATCGATCAATGCCCGAGTTGCTGTACTTCTCCTTAAAAGCAGCATCAGGGTCTTTGGCCGATCGGCTCAATGCGTATTCCTTCTTCATTTTACGCGAATGCAACTCGTAGATGTTGAAC
>JBFHEW010000115.1:0-7145 GCA_041583955.1 Bacteroidia bacterium
AACATTAATCATGGGCAAGTACAGCATCAAAGACCTTGAGACACTTTCGGGTGTTAAAGCCCACACCATACGTATTTGGGAGAAACGATATGGGGTAATCACCCCAGACCGTACGGATACCAATATCAGAACGTATTGTGACAGAGACCTCAAGAAGCTCTTGAATATCGCATTGCTTAACAATCACGGTCTCAAGATCTCGAAGATCTCCAAACTGAAATATGAAGATCTGTGCCAGGAAGTAGAGAAAATAGCAACTACCGAGTCTTCATACGATACTTATATCGATCGACTGGTGGTGGCAATGGTAGACCTTGACCGCCCTAAATTCGAGCGATTGATGAATGAAGCCACGAAAACAATGGGCTTCGAAGACACCTGCATCAATATTCTTTACCCTTTTCTGCAAAAGATCGGCATCATGTGGATGGCAAATTCCATCAATCCTGCACAGGAACATTTTATCAGCAACTTGATCATACAGAAAATGTATGTGGCCACAGATAAGTTGTACACCCCGGAGGTGAAGGACACAAAGGCCATTTTCTTCTTAAGAGAGGGAGAATTGCATGAAATGGGGCTGCTTTTTTACCGCTATCTGATGAAGAAACGCGGTGTGGAGGCCATTTACCTCGGTCAGTCGGTGCCTCTGGACGACCTGAAGCAGACAGTGGAGGCGTACAAGCCTCAATATCTGGTAACCGCGCTCGTTGCAACCCTCGATGAAGACTCATTAGACGCATATCTGCACTCACTGTCAGAGAGTTTTCCTAAACAGAAGGTGATTGTTTCCGGATTCCAGATAAGTCAGTTCAAACGCCCTGTTCCGAAGAACATTATCAAGGTTGATAGTGTCCAACAGTACATCGATTACATCGATAGTCAACTCTGACCCTCGTTTTTTAGGTTTATTAACAATTCGCTGAAACCCTTACTGGATAAGGGTTTCAGCGTTTTCAGGTATTTTTGTTTAATATTTTTCAAAAATAATTAGACAATAATTTGCGTGTTTAAACATTGATACATAAGTTTGTTTAACAATTACAAAAGAACACCTAAACAAAAATATATCATGTCAGCACTAACATTTAACGACAGGCTTCTGAAAATGAGTGATGTTCTAGAGTACTTCGCTCTTAGCCTAACCAAGAACAGGGAGGATGCGCAGGACCTTCTACAGGAAACAATGGTGAAAGCTTTGACCTACCAGGACAAGTACACACCGAACACAAACCTCAAGGCATGGTTGCATACCATCATGAAAAACACGTTCATCAATCAATATCGGAAGATGAAGCGTGCCAACACGGTGGTAACAACAAGAGACGAAGTGGACGTGCTCGATTTTGTACCAGCTTCCGTTGACCACACACCGGAAAGCGTGCATGCAACCAAAGAGATCAATAAAGTGATCGATGCGCTGGATGACAATACGCGTATCCCGTTCACGATGCACCTCAAAGGTTTCAAGTACAAAGAGATTGCCGAGCACTTGAATATCCCAATCGGTACTGTGAAAAGTCGGATCTATTTCGCAAAGCAGTCTCTGATGAAGGACCTGAAAGACTATCGGAACTGAGAAGTTCAAGACAACATGAAGAAGGTCGTCAGCGTAAAGTTGACGACCTTTGTTCTAATTGGATGAAAGAAGAAACAGTCATATTGGTCAACGACAAGGACGAGCCGATAGGTAGATGCGAAAAAATGGAAGCGCACAGGGCCGGGTTATTGCATCGGGCGGTGTCGGTGTTCATTTTCAACAGTAAAGGACAACTGCTTTTACAGCAGCGTGCGTCAACGAAATACCATGGGGCCGGTCTGTGGACCAATACCTGTTGTACGCATCCGCGCCATGGAGAAACTAATGAAGCGTGTGCTCACAGAAGACTGAAGGAAGAAATGGGATTCGATACTGCCTTACACGAGAAGTTTTCATTCGTATACAGAAGCGAAGTGGAAAACGGTCTTGTAGAGCACGAATTCGACCATGTTTTCTTCGGGGTTTATGATGGAACAATTATTCCGAATGCAGAAGAGGTAGAAGATCATACCTTTGTAGCGTTAGGCAATGTATCCAAAGACGCGGATCAACATCCAGAACGGTTTTCAATCTGGTTCCGCATTATCCTAGAGAAGTTTAAGGAGCACCTATCAGGAATGGAACACCAGCTACAAAAGGCGGTGGGAGTAGAATGAAGGTAACAGTTAGCAGAAAGGCGCAGTTCAACGCTGCCCATCGGTTGTACAACCCCAACTGGTCGTTCGAGAAGAACGATGAGGTGTTCGGGAAGTGCAATAACCCCAACTATCATGGTCACAATTATCATCTTACCGTATCGGTAAAGGGAACAATTGACCCTGAAACGGGTTACGTCATTGATATGAAAGACCTCAAGGCATTGATCAAAGAACATGTCGAAGATGCTTTCGATCATCGCAATCTGAATCTTGATACAGTAGAATTCAGAACATTGAATCCGACAGCAGAAAACATTGCTGTTGTAATTTGGAACAAGCTTCGCCCTCACTTGAGAAGTGATCTGGAGCTAAAAGTCGTACTACATGAAACAGAACGGAATTTTGTTGAATTTGAAGGATAAGGATTTCGAAGTGATCGAAGAAGCAGGTGACAACCACGTTGGCACATCGCTGGAAACACCGATGAAACCGAATGCACACGCCATCTCCAATAAGGAAAAGATGGACAAGATCGCAGAACACTTCGCGTACATCATGGATACGCTTGGTCTCGATCTCTCGGACGACAGCCTGAGCGGAACTCCCATGCGAGTTGCCAAAATGTATGTCGAAGAGGTCTTCTCCGGATTGAATCCGAAGAACAAACCTGATGTGAAGCTCTTTGAGAACAAGTACCGATACAAGGAGATGCTGGTGGAGAAGGACATCAAGGTCCACTCTTTCTGCGAGCATCATTTCGTACCCATTATCGGTGTTGCTCACGTAGCCTACATCAACAAAGGAAAAGTTGTTGGTCTATCGAAATTGAATCGCGTTGTGGATTATTTCGCCAAACGTCCGCAAGTTCAGGAACGTCTTACAGTGCAGATTGCCAACGAACTTAAAGAAGCCTTAGGAACGGAAGACGTTGCAGTGCTGATAGATGCAAAGCACATGTGCGTATCACTGCGGGGAGTGGAAGATACTACCAGCAGCACGGTAACTGCCAGCTACGGAGGAGCATTTCAGAACGAAGAAACGAAAAACGAGTTTCTGCAGTACGTTTATTCGAGAACATGAAAAATGAGGAAGGAACTATGTGCTCGGCCATGGGCACATTCACTTTGATCCTCTTACAGATTCCTGTATCTTTTCATTAGCTGATTATCAGAATCATCGGCTTTCAGTTCCGATGTATTCTCTGACGGATTGGAATCTGGTCATTCCAGATATTGAAGCATCCTAAATGATAGTTCCTGAGAAAAGGCCTCAGCCCCGTATTTATTCATGTGAAGGTAGTTGTAGAACATGTTCCTATCCTTCGAAATAGGTGAATCTGTAAGGTCTAAAACCGGAAAACCAGCTTCTTGTATTTCGTTAAGTACATCATGAAAATCCTGGATATTCTTGATCTGCATGAATGCAGTGGTGTACATAGGACTTACAAAGAAAATCGGACGATGTCCAGAAGCCTTCAGTTCAGATACTATTGCAATTAGACTATCAACGAATGGTCTATGAATTTCAATAGAATCATAGTGAAACTTTCCGAAATCTTCGTTGGTACCGAACTTATTCTGACCTGCATAACCTTTGCTTGATATCAGTGTTGAATCCGACTTTTGATTTTGTCTAAGGTGTAAATAGTCCATTGAACCATTAAGAACAAATCGATAAAACGGAATCCGATGCATTTTCCAAGTCAAATAGGGGTCAATACAATACAGGGCACCTTTCACATTTGGATCATCTAGCGCATGGATATAGTATTGAGGATGATATATCTGTCCTCTCGGATGGAAATCAGTGAGATTCAAGCCAATGGCAATGACACTGGAGTCATTTCGCTGGCAGAAGCTTTTTAAAAAACCTGAATACTGCATGAAAAAGGTACCATCCAAACCAAAATTGAAAGCGTTGACACCAGTAATGGAATCGACTATTGAAGGGTCAACATGGACCAAGGTTGTGCTAGACCCCCAAAAACTCAGCGGAACTTCAATCTGATCTTCTAAAAGAATATTGATTTTACCGATCTCTCCAGAGGTGACATTCAATGTCATATTCTCAATCTTCCGATCGATACCCCACAAGACAATGGCACTCATCACCATAGATGCAACCAAGGACCGGAATAGAGTTGAAGATGGTGTCATCAGAATTGAAAATAAATGAACTCATTGCTTTCAAAGAAGCCGAGCAATACGATTCCTAGTAACAGAACTGCAACTGTAATCATAAACGGGATGACCTTTAAAAGCCGTGTCCTTATGGAGAGAACATCATGTTCGTAGACTTCTTCCAGAACAATGACCGCACCCGAAATGATAAGCGCTGTTCCTATTTGCCCAAGATTAAATGGCAATTTGACCCCTCGAATACTCAATGGTTCATGAAAACTAGAGATATCCAAGTGAAGACACTGCTGCAGAATCCAGCCTAGGTCTTTCAGTTCCAACATCGATACGGATGATATTTCATTAAGAATAAAGACGCCATGATGTACATCAGACGCTCTGAAGAAAACCCAACCGATAAGCACTAAGACAAAGCAAAACACTACTCTAACCGGACGAAAAAGAGGTGCCGCATTCAACCTATCGAGTAGAGGTTTCAACACGTTCTCAACCAGAAGGTAAGTACCATGCAGCGCACCCCAAACCACAAACGTCCAATTGGCTCCATGCCAAAGTCCACTAACCAAGAACACAATGAAAATGTTAGCATTCCAGCGGAGTTTGCCGGCCCTGTTTCCTCCTAGCGGGATATAAAGGTAATCCCGAAACCAAGTTGAAAGTGAGATATGCCAACGACTCCAGAATTCACCGATGCTCGCAGAAAAATAAGGTGTTCTAAAATTCCTCATCAGGTCTACACCAAGCATCCGGGCCAAACCTATCGCCATATCAGAATAACCTGAGAAGTCACAATAAATCTGTATTGCAAAAAACACGGTTGCCAACAGCAGAATAGACCCATTGTAATTTTCACTGGCCAAATACACTGGGTCTACGAATGTTGCCAATCGATCGGCCACCACTACTTTTTTAAACAGGCCCCAGAGCATCAACCTGAAGCCCAACGCAACTCTTACAGGATTGAACAGCTCACCTCCACGTAGTTGAGGAATTAATTGCGAAGCGCGCTCAATAGGTCCAGCAACCAACTGAGGGAAGAATGTGACATAAAGTGAAAAGATCCCAAAATTCCTTTCCGGAGTAATCCTATCACGATAAACGTCAACCGTGTATGCAATGGTCTGAAAAGTATAGAAAGAAATGCCCATGGGCAATATCAGATGCAGGCTATTGAAACCATCTTCGAATGGAACCAGCTGATTTATCGATTCCACGAAGAAGTTGAAGTATTTAAACACCAACAGTATACCGAGATTGACCGTCAGAGACAGCCACAGATAAGGTTTCCGTTGTTGTTTGGTGGCAACAGTGGCCATCCTACTGGCGCAGAAAAAATCAGTGACCGCTGAAACGAATATCAATCCGAGATATTCAACCTTCCAGAAACCATAAAAGAAAACGCTTGCGGCCAGAAGTAGAATCCACCTGAGACGCACCGGTAAGATGAAATACGTAGGAAAGACAACTAGCGAGAACAGTAAGAACTCAACGGAATTGAACAGCATTTAAGGCTTACTCGAACAGGTTTGGTGCTCGCAAGATAATTTTAAACTTACACGTAGCTTAGATGAACCAAGAGGCAAGATGAATTCACCAATCTTGGAACAAAGGACTGCATCTCGAGGTTATCACTGATAATGAGTAAAGAAACAAGCATTTTCTGGTTCAGGCGAGATCTGCGGTTGGCTGACAACGCGGGGCTGTACCACGCACTCCGCTCCGGACATACAGTACTGCCCATTTTCATTTTTGACGAGGATATCCTGTCAAAACTGGAAGACAGGCATGACAAACGGGTGGATTTCATTCATCGCTCCCTAGGTGATCTGAAAACAGAACTCCGTAACCTAGGCTCAGACCTATTGGTGTTTCACGGTACTCCGCTCGAAGTTTACAGACAGCTTTTGTCAGACCATTCAATCACATCCGTTTTCACCAATCATGATCATGAGCCGTACGCCCAGGAACGTGATGCGAAGATTTCGGCATTCTTGAGCAAGAAAGGAACTTCGTTTCACACGTTCAAAGACCAATGCATTTTTGAGAAGGACGAAGTGCTGAAGGACGATGGTAAACCGTACACGGTCTATACGCCTTACTCCAAGAAATGGAAATCGAAGATCAATGCATTTTACCTACGCCCGTATCCGACAGAAAAGCATTCCGGTAACTTTTTGAAATTTCAAACCGACCAATTTCCAAGTTTAGAAGACATCGGCTTCGAGAAAACAGATTTGGAAGTCCCTCCCGCTGAAGTGGAGTTGGACATTATCAAGAACTACCACCGAACCCGTGACATCCCTAGCATTCATGGAACCTCCAGGTTAAGTGTCCATCTGAGATTTGGAACCATCAGCATAAGACAATTGGCCAGAATGGCGCAGGATACGAACGAAAAGTTCCTGAACGAACTCATTTGGCGCGATTTCTACATGATGATCCTGTGGCATTTCCCACATGTGGTGAATGGTTCATTCAGGCCTGCTTACGACCATATTGAATGGGAACGGAATGAATCGCATTTCCATGCCTGGTGTACAGGACAGACCGGTTATCCGATAGTTGACGCTGGAATGCGGGAGCTGAACGCAACGGGCTGGATGCATAACCGGGTAAGAATGATCGTAGCCAGTTTTCTAACCAAACACCTTCTACTGGATTGGAGATGGGGCGAAGCATATTTTGCCCAGAAATTGATTGATTTCGAGCTTTCGAGCAACAACGGGGGGTGGCAATGGGCCTCAGGGTCGGGCTGCGATGCAGCGCCTTATTTCCGTGTGTTCAATCCTTACCTGCAAACAGAGAAGTTCGATCCGCAACTGAAATACA